>CALFMA010000438.1 GCA_937880065.1 uncultured Ruminococcus sp. | reverse complement strand
AAAAGTCTGCTATATTTCACAGGCAACATTGACAATTATTTATCAATGTTTGTGAAATTTTACAATATTAGGGAAAAAACAGGGGTAATCGGTATATTTTACTTGAAATATTCATAAATACGTGGTATAATAATATCATAGACAGAGCAAAAAATATCGGGAATTTCCCGATGTTACTATAAATCAAGAAAAGGCGGGATTTTTATGGCAAACATCAAAGGCGGAAAGAAAATAGCTGTTCTCGGTGCAGGAAATGTAGGTGCAACCTGTGCATACACTTTTGCAGTTGCAGGAACTTGTTCCGACATCGTCCTTATTGATATAAATAAGGAAAAGGCAAAGGGCGAAGCTATGGATATTCGTCAAGGCGTTTCGTTCAGCCATAACGTGGAGGTTTTTGACGGTACTTATGCCGATGCGGCAGGTGCTGACATTGTTGTTATAACTCTCGGTCTTGCACGTAAGCCAGGACAGACACGAATTGACCTTGCACAGGCAAATGTAAATATCATCAAGGACGTTATGCCGCAGGTTGCAAAGGCTGCTCCCGATGCTATTTATATTGTTGTAAGCAATCCTGTTGATATTATTACATATGCAATTCTGCAATGCACAAATCTAAAGCCTGAGCAGGTTATCGGTTCGGGAACTGCTCTTGATACATCAAGACTCCGTTCAAGCATTGCCGACCACCTTGACATCAGCCCTAACAGCGTTCATGCATATGTTTTCGGCGAACACGGCGATACTTCTATGATTCCATGGTCACTTACTACAATTGCAGGAAGCTCAATGGAGCAGTACTGCGCTGAACAGGACCACCGTGAAATTGACGAGGATGCAATCATTGAGGAAGTCCGCAAGGCAGGCAGCGAAGTTATCAAGCGTAAGGGTGCAACATTCTATGCAATTGCTCTTACAATAAATAAGCTTTGTGATGATGTACTCCGTGACTCTAATAATATCCGCACAGTTTCATTCCTTATGGACGGAAAATACGGCATAAGCGATGTATGCCTCAGCTTGCCTGCGGTAGTTGGCGGCGGCGGTATTATCAAGAAGATTTACCCCAATATGACAGAGCCTGAACTTGGCAAACTCCGTGCAAGTGCTGACGCTCTCAAAAAGGTTATTGCAAGCCTTGATATGAATTAAGAGCCGTTAGCCTTTAGCCGTTAGCCATTTTAAAGCTATTAGCTATTAGCTTTTAGCCTTTAGCCAATGAATGCGGTGGATATATTTCGTAGGGGCTGCCTTGGGCAGTCCGTGCCGAATGTGTGCTTTTATCTATATATCGTAATTCTGTGTAGGGGCGGATATTATCCGCCCGTGAATTACCCAAAGGAGGAATTTTATGAAGAAAACTTTATCATTTTTAACTGCCTTTATTTCCCTTTGTTCCGTGGTTTCCTGCGAGGGGAAAAAGCCTGCTGCCGAAAGCAAACCCGAATCAAGCAAAGCCGAATACAGCGACTCCGCAGCCGTCAGCAAAAATACAGGGGAAACTGCCGAAATTGACGAAAATTTCAGACAGACAATTTACGGAGAAAAAAAGATTGCATTGCCAAAGGATTTCTGGGATTTTCAGAATATGAAGTATATCGCCGAAAAGGACAGTTTTTACGTCCTTTATAATGATATGGATTTTAATCTGAAACTGTGCGTCTATTCCTCGGATTTTGCCGATTATTCGGAGAAAATCGTTATCGAAAACGGTGGAGGACTGAGGTATATATCGGACATTGACGAAACAGGAAAAATCACGGTTCTCATTTCCGAAAGAAAATCAAGTGGAGTTTCCGACAATGCCGAGGACCATTTCAAACATTCGGGATATTTCTATACCCTAAAGGAGTTTGACGAAAATCAGCAGGAAATTTACTCAAATGAAATTGCGGATATGGATTACTACTACAACACTAAAGGCACAGAGCCGATTTCCATTGAAAAATTTAACGATGAGTCGTTTCTCGTCACAACGAATAACGGTCTTATGATTATGGAAAAAAGCGGAGAAATCACGGAAATTCCCAATACTTCCATGATTGTGCATGCAGGTGTTTATGCTGAGGGAAAAATTGCCGTTGCCGAATATCAGACGGTGAATTTCATTGATGAAAATTATCGGTTTTCTGAGGATATTTCGCTGAATAATGCTGTAGCTGACGGAAATGTATTTGCAGGTGACGGTGAATTTCTGCTCTATATTTCGTGCGTTGACGGAATTTATGGCGTGACGGAAAATCACGAAGTTGAACTTGTTGTGGATTATTCCGCATCATACCTCCCTGTAGGCGATATTTACACGGTGGAAAAGGGCGGCAATGACTTTTTCATCTACGGTACGAATAAGGGAATGCCCTTTATTTCGAGGATTTTCCCACGTTCCGACGACTACTCCCTTGACAGGGAAAAAATAACTCTTGCCTGCACCTATAACAATGAGGATTATATGGTTCTTGCCAATGATTTCAATAAGCGCTCCGACAAATATTTCCTTGAAATAAGAGAGTCAGCAGAGTTTGACGATATAAAAATGGAAATTCTCACAGGCAATGCCCCTGATATTATAAAATACAATGATGTTACAATTATGGAAAATCTTGTGAATTTAGGCGGAATTACCGATATGTATCAGCTTATGGAGCAGTATGACGGAGTTGAAAAAGCCGATATTCTCCAAAATGTAGTTGAAGCTCTGGAATACAGGGACAGCCTTTATGGAATTAGTCCCACATTTTTCATCAACTGCATTATTGCCGATAAAAATTTTATCGGTGAGGAATACACAGACTGGAGTTTTGACGAATTTTTCACCCTTTACGAAAGCCGCCCTGCGGGAATGAAGCTGAGTTACGACTATTACACACGTTCCCCAGAAAATGTTTTCGGCAGATTTTGTGCAGGTGGATATTTTGATAATCTTGCGGCTTGGATTGACGGTGATAAATGCCGTTTCAATTCCGAGGAGTTTATCCGTTTTCTTGAATTCTGCCGCAATGCCGAAACTGCATCGTCAGATGCTTCGGCGGCGGAAGTTGCAGCATCTCTGAAAAACAGAACGGCTATGATAGGTTTTGCCGAGGGAATGAACTATATACGGGATTTTCAGATGCTCAATACATATCAGCTTGGCATTGACGGTCTTAGTTATCTCTCATTCCCCGATACCAATTCGGGCGGAACTGTGGGATTTCAGGATTTTTACTCTATAACTGAAAATTCCGACTGCAAAGAGGGTGCGTGGGAGTTCATTTCCTATATAATGAGTGAGGAATATCAATCCTCGGAAAATGACAGCGGCAGGCTTTTTACCTTGAAAAATGCCTTTGAAAAATCGCTTGCGGAAAATACTCTTGCGGAAGGGCAGGAAAATCCTGTGGGTGAGCTTGGATTTGACGGATATATCGTCCCTTACAACCTGTACATCACCGAGGATGAGGCTGAATTAATCCGCAATGTGGTAAGCAGATGCACCGCAAAAATATTCAGCAGCGAGCAAATAAGCAGTATCTGCAATGAAGAATTTCTCCTATATATTAACGGCGAATATACAGCCGAGGAATGTGCCGAAATGATACAGAACAGAGTTTCCATAATGCTCAGCGAACAAAGCTGAATTTTAAGCCATTAGCCATATTAAAGCTATTAGCCTTTAGCCATTAGCTATTAGCCATTGGGGGCGGTAAATATTGCGGTATACCGTCAATCTGTGTAGGGGCGGATATTATCCGCCCGCAATTTCGGTACGAAATCAAAATAAAAGCCACCCTGCGGTGGCTTTTAATCAATCCATTCTGTTTTCCATATCCGTGTATTCTCTTACGGGAGAAATTGCCTTGTAAGCAGGGCGGATAATCTTATTGGAGTTGATAAGTTCCTCAATACGATGTGCTGACCAGCCTGCAATACGGGAAATTGCGAAAAGGGGAGTGAAAAGTTCATCGGGAATTCCCAGCATACGATAAACAAAGCCGCTGTAGAAATCTACGTTTGCACATACGCCCTTGTAAATGCGTCTTTCCTCGGCGATAACCTGTGGAGCAAGCCGTTCAACCATAGAGTAAAGGTTGAATTCGTCGTGAAGTCCCTTTTCGTTGCTGAGTTTCTCTACAAATCCCTTGAATACAGTTGCTCTGGGGTCAGAGTGGGAATATACAGCGTGTCCCATACCGTAGATAAGACCTGCCTTGTCAAAAGCCTCTTTGTGGAGGAGCTTTTTCAGATATTCCTTAACCTCGTTTTCGTCAGTCCAGTCCTTGACATTTTTCTTCATATCGTCAAACATAAGTGCAACCTTGATATTTGCACCGCCGTGCTTAGGTCCTTTGAGCGAGCCTAAAGCCGCCGCAATAGCGGAATATGTGTCAGTTCCCGAAGATGAAACAACGTGAACGGTAAAGGTGGAGTTATTTCCGCCGCCGTGTTCAGCGTGAAGAACGAGAGCCATATCGAGAATACGAGCCTCCAGTTCTGTATATTTCTTATCAGCACGGAGCATATACAGAAGATTTTCCGCAATTGAAAGGTTGGGGTTGGGGTCGTGAATAAAGAAGCTGCCGCCGTTGCGTGTGTATCTGTATGTGTGATAGCCGTAAACCGCCAGCATGGGGAACAGAGTGATAAGGGAAATGCTCTGTCTTAACACGTTGGGGATTGTAATATCATTGGCTTTTTCGTCATAAGAATAGAGAGCGAGGACGGATTTTGCCAGAATATTCATCATATTGTCGCTGGGGGATTTCATAATAATATCTCTTGTAAAAGTTGTAGGCAGATTTCTTGCGTCTACGAGAATTTTTCTGAATTCCTCAAGTTCTGCTGCTGTAGGCATTTTTCCGAAAAGGAGGAGATAAATGGTTTCCTCAAAGCCGAAACGCTTTTCCTTGATGAAGCCGTTTACAATATCTTCAACGTCAATTCCACGGTAAAAGAGTTTTCCCTGTCCGTTTTCGTCAACATTGATTGTGCTGATATTTGTCAGACCTGCAATAACTCCGTTGCCGTTAATGTCACGGAGTCCTCTTTTAACATCGTAAATCGTGTAAAGTGACGGATCTATGCGATAACCCTCAATAGATTTATCAGCAAGTCCTATGATTTCAGGTGTAAGTCCTATTAAGCCGTAGCCCATATTTTTTGTCCTCCTTTTTCGTTATTACTTTAAGTTGAATTTGAGTATGTATATACATTATAACATATTCTGTGAATTTTGTCAAGTGAAGTTCAATGATATATACATTTCTTCTGAATTTTGTTAAAATCTGACATAAGAAGCTATAACTGTATGCAGAAATGCTTATATCATTTAATAATACAGGTTAAAGCAAAGGCTGACGCAATAAACGTCAGCCTATGATTGTTACCAAATTTTCTGCAAACTTTTTGCCATATAGATGTAAACACCAAGCAAAATAATCTGGAAAATGCAGCTTGCTCTTGATGATGAGATGAAAAGAAGAATAACGTCAATGAAAAGAATGAAAAATGCAATTTTAGACGCTGTTCCGTAGTCACCCTGTAAGCCTTTGATCGCCATATAAATTGTGACAGCGGCAGGAATGAGAGCAAGGATTGTTCCGAAGAATGCCAATCCGCCAAGCTCAGATGTGGAAAGAATAAGACCGCTGACAGCACCTATTGCCGCAGGAATAACCGTAAACACGAGCAATAGAATGTTGATCACCTTAAAAGCTACTTTCATAAAATATAACCCCCTTTATCATTTTTGCACCCCACATACCACATAAAAATGTTTTTGTGTGGTACTGTAGTAAATTATATCACATTTAACCGTGTTTGTCAAGATATTTTGTGAGGAAATCGGACTATATTTTCACAAAATAAACATTGACATTAAAATCCATTAGTGATATACTTTTATAGTACGGAAAAATTTATATAATGCTCTAATGTATCAGGAAAGGAGAAGTGATACAATGCTGAAAAAAATATTGTCCTATGTGGGCAAATACAAAAAGGAAGCAATCCTGTCACCTGTAATCATTTTAGGCGAGGTTGCTATGGAAGTGCTGATACCCTACGTTATGGCGTCAATCATCAACGAGGGTATAAAAAAAGGCGATGTAAAACACGTTGCAGTAATGGGAGTTTTAATGGTGGGAATGGCACTTGTTTCCCTTGCTTTCGGTGCAGTTGCGGGCAGATTTTCCGCAGTTGCGGCTGTGGGATTTGCTAAAAATCTGCGAAAAGCACTCTTTGAAAAGGTGCAGCAGTTTTCTTTTGCAAATGTGGATAAATTCTCCACCGCCTCACTTACCACACGACTTACAACCGATGTAACCAATGTTCAGATGTCCTTTATGATGTTCATCAGAACAGCTGTAAGAGCACCAATGATGCTGATTTTTGCCCTTATTATGGCACTTACGGCAAACGCTAAGCTCTCGCTCGTTTTTGTGTGTGCAATTCCCGTTCTTGCAATTGCCATAGCAATTGTAATGACAAAGGCTCACCCAAGATTTAAAAAGATGCTGTCACTCTATGACAATATGAACGGCAGAGTGCAGGAAAATCTCATAGGAATCCGCACAGTAAAGGCATTTGTCCGTGAGGATTACGAGAAAAAGAAGTTCACCGACTGTTCTGAATCAGTACGTGCGGCACAGGTCAACGCTGAAAAGCTTGTTATTATGACAATGCCCTTTATGCAGCTGTGTATGTACGCAAGTACAATTGCAATTCTCTTTTTCGGCGGTCATATGATTGTGGGCGGCGATATGCTTACAGGAGATTTAACCCAGTTCATCACATATGTGACACAAATTCTTATGTCCCTTATGATGCTTTCGTTCCTCTTTATGATGTTCGTCATTTCAAGAGCGTCAATTCAGCGTATTTACGAGGTTCTCACCGAGGAAGTTGACATTGTATCTCCCGAAAATGCCGTAACAGAGGTGAAAAGCGGTTCTGTAAGCTTTAAGAATGTATCTTTCAGCTATTTCAAGGATATGAATAATCTTGCCCTTGACAAAATCAACCTTGACATAAAATCTGGCGAAACTATCGGAATTATCGGCGGAACAGGTTCATCAAAAACATCACTTGTTCAGCTTATTCCACGACTTTACGACACAACAGAGGGCGAAGTTCTCGTAGGCGGACGAAATGTCCGTGATTACGATTTGGAGTCCCTGAGAAATCAGGTTGCAATGGTATTGCAGAAGAATGTACTCTTTTCGGGAACTATCAAGGATAACCTTAAATGGGGAAATGCCGAGGCTACCGATGAAGAAATCATAGAGGCTTGTAAACAGGCTTGCGCTCACGATTTTATCACATCATTCCCCGACGGCTATGACCAGAATTTAGGGCAGGGCGGTGTAAATGTATCGGGAGGACAAAAGCAAAGACTTTGTATTGCCCGTGCATTGCTGAAAAAGCCGAAGATACTTATTCTTGACGACTCTACAAGTGCAGTTGACACCGCAACCGATGCAAGTATCAGAAAGGCATTCCGTGAAAATCTCGGAGATGTCACCACATTTATAATTGCACAGCGAATTTCCTCCGTCAAGGACGCAGACAGAATAGTTGTTATGGATGACGGAAAAATCACCGATGTGGGAACTCACGATGAACTTCTGAAAACAAGTGAAATTTACCGTGAGGTATATGATTCACAGCAGAAAGGCGGTGACGCTGATGCCTCCTAAGAAGAATATGGCACCCGTACAGAAACCCAAAGACGTAAAGGGTATAATAAAGCGAATTTTCGGCTATATGTACGGCTTTAAGGTGCAGTTTTTCCTTGTTATAGCAGGAATTATTTTCAGTGCATTTGCAGGAGTTGCAGGAAATGCACTTCTCACACCCCTTGTAAACAATGTTGAAGATGCCGTAAACACGGGAACGTGGGATAAAGGCAAATTCATCGGTATATTGGCATTAATGGGCTGCGTTTACCTTGTGGGAGCATTGTCCTCATTGCTTTTCCAGCGAATGATGATGAAGATTTCCACAACTACACTTATGAGAATTCGTAACGACTTGTTCAACAAAATGGAGTCGTTGCCTGTAAAATTCTTTGATAAACGCACTCACGGCGAATTGATGTCGCTATACACAAATGATACAGATACTCTCCGTGAAATGCTCAGCAACAGTATTGCAAATGTTATCAGCTCCGCAATTACAATTGTAGGCGTATTTGCCTTTATGATTGCGTACAGCTGGATTTTGACAATAATTGTAATTGTGATGCTCTTTATAATTGTAGGAGTTATCGGTGCAATCGGCTCACGCAGCGGAGCAGGCTTTATTGCACAGCAGAAAGCTATCGGTAAGGCAAACGGCTATATCGAGGAGCTTATTGACGGTCAAAAGGTTGTGAAGGTATTCTGTCACGAAGATGCGGCAAATGAGGAATTTGACAAGCTGAACAATGAACTTTGCGAGGCGGCAACTAAAGCAAATACCTTTGCCAATATCCTTATGCCGATTATGAATAACCTGTCATATCTCCACTATGCGGCAACTGCTATCGTTGGCGGAATTATGGCTGTAAACGGCTTTGGCGGAATGGACGTAGGCAAGCTTATATCATATCTCCAGTTTACACGACAGTTTGCACAGCCTATTACGCAGGTTTCACAGCAGCTGAATGCTGTTCTTACTGCTTTGGCAGGTGCGGAGCGAATTTTTGCGGTAATTGACGAAGAACCCGAAGCTGACGAGGGATATGTAACTCTTGTAAGTGCTGTAAGAGGTGCTGACGGAAAGCTTGCGGAATCCGCAGAAAAAACAGGCTTATGGGCGTGGAAGCACCCACATAAGGCTGACGGAACAGTTACTTATGCAGAGGTAAGAGGTCACGTTGAATTTGACGATGTAGTTTTCGGCTATGAACCTGAAAAAATCGTACTCAATGGAATAAGCCTTTATGCCGACCCGGGACAGAAAATTGCCTTTGTAGGCTCAACGGGAGCAGGCAAGACGACTATCACAAATCTTATCAACCGTTTTTATGATGTTCCCGACGGAAAAATCAGATATGACGGAATTAACATCAACAAAATAAAAAAGAGCGATTTAAGACGCTCTCAGTCAATAGTTTTGCAGGATACCCACCTTTTCACAGGCACAGTTATGGACAATATCCGCTATGGCAAGCTTGACGCAACAGATGAAGAAGTTTATGCAGCGGCAAAGCTTGCAAATGCACACGGCTTTATAACACATCTCGAAAACGGCTATAATACAATGCTTACAGCTGACGGAGCAAATCTTTCACAGGGACAAAGACAGCTCCTTGCAATTGCAAGAGCAGCTATTGCAAATCCTCCTGTGCTTATCCTTGATGAGGCTACAAGTTCAATTGATACAAGAACGGAAGCCCTTATTGAAAAGGGTATGGATTCTCTTATGGAGGGACGTACCGTATTTGTAATTGCTCACCGTTTGTCAACTGTCCGCAACTCAAAGGCGATTATGGTGCTGGAGAATGGTAAGATTATCGAGCGTGGCTCACACGATGACCTTATTGCTCAAAAGGGCAAATACTATCAGCTTTATACAGGTATGTTTGAGTTGTCGTAAAGTGAATATCTGAAAAATCCCCGATAGACGCAGGTCTTTCGGGGATTTTTTACAGTATATTTATTTGTTACAGTTTCCGATATAGTGGTATTCGAAAGCGGCAAGTTGATTTTAAATTCTATATAGGGCATCTCTAAAAACCCCTTTTTAGAAAAAACAGCTATGTACGACATCTGCTGCGTCAACCTCCCTCGGAGTGCGGCAGCACGCCTTCGGAAGGTTTCCTTGCAGCTGCCGCACCTATCTGTTTTTTCTTTAATCAAACGGGTTTTTAGAGATGCCCTATAGTTTTTTCTAATAGAACAAAACTGTTGGTATTAGAGGTTTTTATTGGTAGTTTCATAGCACCATTTATAATAATTATTGCTTTTAAAAGCTGTATCAATATCAGCCTTTGTATAATACCAATCATGTTCATTATCAAAATAATCATTAGGATAATATTTGAAATATTCTTTCAAAAAATTTAATACCATATCTTCAACTTCTGAAATATCTTCAATGTCAATAACTCTTGTGAGTTCAGAAGATATGTGAGAAAAATTATGCTCATCAGCCAAATTTTCTTTTCTATAAATGTACATTATAAACCAAGAAGCGTCGTTTTTTTGAACGCTTATTGAGCAATAATTTTTCCCAGTAAAATCTTCATTCCAAGACCTTACATTATACCCTAGCGATAAAAGGATTTTTATTGATATTGTTTTTGTTTCTTTAAAAGATACAAATTGTTTTTTTCTTAAAATAGAACCAGTTAATCCCATCAGTTTAATACCTCTAATAATTCATCTAAAGAGTTCACAATTATAGCAAACGACAAAATCTTTTGGCGTTTGCTATTTGCCAATACGCACGTAGCAAACTTTAGTTTGCGGATGTGCGATATAATTTCCATTTTTTATTCCTCCAATCATAATTTTATTTTCAATCAAAATTATTATAACATTTTCCTTTAAAAAAAGCAAGTATTAAAAGAAAAATTGCTGCCGCCTTTTTATGCAGGTTGATATTTTCTGACATCTGATATTTGCCGATCCGCACGGAGCAAACTTTAGTTTGCGGATGTGCGAGGCACTTTAAATAATTAATCCTATCCCTTTACAACTCCAACTGTGAAAAGCTTCTTCACAGGCTCTACAAGGTCTGTCTGATTTGCCATTACATCATCTATATCCTTATACGCAAAACGTGATTCCTCTGCAACGTCAGATTTATTGTACTTTGCAAGAACTACATTCTGCTCTTTCAAATCACACATTACCTTATCTACAGGGAATGTCGCAACTGCGGCAGTACGGGAATAAACTCTGCCTGCTCCGTGAGATGATGACATAAAGCTTTCAGGATTTCCCTTTCCTCTTACGATATAGCTGAATGAACCCATTGCTCCGGGAATTATAGCCAATTGTCCCTCTGCGGCACGTATTGCACCTTTACGGTGTACCCATACATTTTTACCGTAATGATTTTCCAAAGCCGCATAATTATGGTGACAGTTTATTTCATTTGAAAAATTCGGCTCTATACCTGTATATTTCAAAATATACCTTGTAAATATCTCCTTGACCTTTGTAAGCATAATACTTCTGTTCTCATAGGCAAAATCCATAGCAAGCTGCATCCAATGGATATATCTTGCACCCTCATCCGTATCAACGGGGAGGAAATGAAGATTCCAGGACGGGTCTACGGAAGAATGCCATTTTGCATTGAGATTTGCAGCAATTTTATTGAAATACTGCCCGATCATATTACCAAAATGACGGCTTCCTGAATGGAGCATTATACAGCACATTCCGTTTTCATCTTCCTGAAGCTCAATAAAATGATTTCCGCCGCCAAGAGTTCCCGCCTGAAAATATCCCTCATCAATCTGCGGTATAAGCTTAGCATCAGCTTCATAAAGCTGCATTTCCGCTTTGGCTTTGTCAAGTACAGCTGATTCCTGCGAATTTTTATAATGATTGAAGCCTGTTGGAATATTTCGCAGAATATCACCGCATATAGCCTGTACAAGATTTCCGCTTCCTGTTATAGTATCACGGAGAAGTGATACAGGTATATCAGTCTGAACAAATGCCATTCCACAGCCAATATCCACACCTACTGCATTTGGAATTACAACGCCGTCGCAGGCAATTACTCCGCCGATTGGCATACCCTTTCCTGCATGAGTATCAGGCATAAGTGATATCCATTTATAAGCAAAGGGAAGCTTTGAAAGATGTTCAGCCTGCTCCCTGCATTTTTCATCAATTGCCTCATATGAGGACTGCCATATTTTTATTGGTTTCGCATTTTTTATTGTATGTACAAACATTTTCTTTGCCTCCTTGTGCAATTAAATTTTAATATTTCGTTTGTCTATGTATGTATTATATCATATAAAAATGGAAAAATCATATAAAAAAATCTGCGAACACTTATTTGCTACTTGAATTAAATGTGAATTTCTGTTATTATATATAATGTAATAAGGTATAATACAAAGAAAGGAGCATTAACCATGAGCGGATTTTCTGAACTGATAAAGAATTTCGATAAAACAAGGGATTATGTCCGTGATTTCTTCATATATGGTTTTAAGATGCGTAATGACTTTGAAAGAAAAAGTTCACGCACATATGACGATGAAAAACGGAGAGTTGAAAGCTGGCTGGGGAATTACGTGCGTTACGACGATTCTCAAAGAGGCAGACAAATGTCAATTACGGTTGACAGCGGCCATATTGCTGAAAATCCCCTTTATCAGGCTTACTACTCCAAAAGTTTTACTGACAACGATATAAAGCTTCATTTTTTGATTATTGATATTCTTTTTAATGGAGAATGTTTATCTCTGAAAGAACTTGTAAATCGTCTTAATGATGATTACGGACAATTTTTTGATGAACAGACTGTCCGCAATAAACTGAAAGAATATGTAAAAGAGGGTATACTTCTCACGGAAAAACGTGGTAAAACTGCATATTTCAGCCTTTGTACAGACAGAGTTAAAGAATACATCAATGAATTCCACGGACTTGATGATGCTTTGAAATTCTTCTCTGAAACCGGTGAATTCAGCGTTGTGGGAAACAGTATTCTGAAATCAGCTGAAATAAAAAACGACTTATTTTACATAAAGCACAACTTTATTGTTCATACTCTTGAAGATTCAATTCTCCCCGAAATTATATCGGCAATAGAACAAAAGAAATTTGTTTCTTTTCATACTTTTTTTGCCAAAAACAGGCTTAACAATGCAGTTTTGACAGGTGAAAATATAGTTATACCAATGCAGATATTATGTTCAGTTCAGACCGGCAGACGATACCTTGTGGGATATATTCCAAAATACAAGCGTTTCAATTCATTCCGTCTTGACTTCATCAGAAATGTTAAAATAGGAGAAATCAGCAATGAATATGATGAAATCCATAATAAATATCTGCGAAATATTCATAAATGCTTTGGTGTTTCCTTTGGTATGCGGCAGGATAACGGAAACGTTGAGCCGTTAAAACTTACATTGAAAATTGATGAAATTTCCGAGGATTTCATTATTGAAAGACTTCAAAGAGAAAAGAGAAACGGTACTCTTGAAAAAATCGGAGATAACCGTTTTGTTCTGACTATTGATGTTTTTGACCCAAATGAAGTAATGCATTGGGCAAAGTCATTTATCGGCAGAATAATTTCTATTGAGGGCGGCAATAAAAATATACGTGAGCGTTTTTACAGAGATATTATAAGAATGAATAAGATGTATGGGAGGGATTGAAATGAATATTTTCAGCGAAATATACGGTTCCTATTTTCGAATTACCGCAAAGCTTATGAAAAAAGAGCAGCTTTCGGACAATGAAATAATCAATGTTGTAAATAATGAAGGATTTCGTGACTCTGTATTATTTCTTCCTCAAAAACTTATACCGCAGAAAGATAATTCTGATTGGGGACTTTTCAAAAGAAACACAGACGATACACTCTCCCCTGTTATCAAAAATAAGCCCGTTTCACCAATGACAACTTTACAGAAAATGTGGCTGAAATCAAAGCTTTCTGACCCTAAAATCAGGCTTTTCCTTTGTGATGATACAATTTCGGCTCTCGAAAAACGGCTCAGCGATGTCAAGCCATTGTATAATTCGTCATATTTCCGATATACTGACCGTTTCAGCGACGGTGATGATTATTCAGATGAGATATACCGCAAAAATTTCCAAGCAATTCTCAACGGTGTAAAAGCACAGGAAATACTGGAAATCACCTTTACAAGCGGTCATGGACAGAGAATTCACAGAAAATTTCTGCCTATAAAAATAGAATACTCACCCAAAAATGATAAATTCCGTGTTTACAGTATGCTCATAAAATGCGGCAGAATTCACAGTAGCGGAGTAATCAATATTGGAAGAATAGAAAAAGTAAGGCAGACAGGTCAGTTTTGCACAATACCTGTAAATATTCCAAAATACCTTAAAAAAAGAAAATGCAGCGAACCTGTAACTGTTCGTGTTACAACAGAAAGAAATACAGTTGAACGATTTTTTATGGAATTCGCACCCTACGAAAAACAAAGCGAACGTGATCTCACTACAGGTGAATGTATTGTTAAGATATGGTATGATAAACAGGATGAAACGGAATTATTAATACGTCTTTTAGCTTTCGGCCCTACTATTGAAATTCTCGCTCCTTCTGATTTCAGACAAAAAGCAGCTGAACGTGTATTCCGACAATTTGAATTGTTCAATTGAAGAAATCAACAAATACGGTTTGCAGAATAAGGACATCTCTAAAACCTCTTTTGAGGAAAAGCAGATAGGAATGAAAGCCTGTAAGAAAAAACAAGCCTCGTCCATGCCGACGAGGCTTGTTGATTATGTTATGTCCACAGTTCAACCGTGGAGAAACAAATGTAGAATTTCCAAAGTAGGAATAGGTATTAAAAATCACAATTTAAATTGTAGTGAGCCGAATTTATTTTATTTCCAGTTCTTCTTCAACTTCTTTTCTGAATGGAATAGACTGAACTGCACCGTGCCTTGTAACTGCAATAGATGACGCTTTTGCACTCATTTTAAGCACATCGGGAATTGCCATTCCGTCAATTATTCCTGCAAGAAAATAGCCTGTAAAGGTATCCCCTGCCGCTGTCGTATCTACCGCCTGCACCTTGAAAATCGGCTGGGCATATCGCTCGCCCTTATGAGCGTATACTGCTCCGTCCTTGCCAAGAGTCAGAACAATCTGTGCTTCGGGATAAAGCTGCTGTAACTTATCAAGAATTGCATCAGGAGCTTTTTCCCCGGTAACCTGCTCCCCCTCAACCTCATTAAGCAGGAATATTCCGATTTTACTCATATCACATTCCATAAGCTTATCATTAAATGGCGAGGGATTTAAAGCAATTGTCATTCCCTTTTCATATGCCTTATCAATAATATATGGAAGAAGATTAACTTCATTCTGTAAAAGAAGAATATCTCCCTTTTCAAAATTTCCGATTACCTCATCCACAAATTCTTCCGTAAGGCATTGATTAGCACCGCCATAGAGAAGTATACAATTCTGTGCATTCTTATCAACCTGTATAATCGTATGACCTGTTTTTTCCTCAATTTTACGGATATAGTCAGAATTCACACCATATTCTTTGCAAGCATCAAGGAACATTTCACCGTCGGGTCCGATAAATCCGCAATGGTACACATCTGCACCTGCCTTTGCAAGTGCCATTGACTGATTAATTCCCTTGCCGCCAAGGAACACGTTCATTCCGCCTGTAGTCTGAGTTTCCCCTGGCTGTACAATATGGTCAACGCTGTATACATAATCAATATTCATTGAACCGATTGTTAATACTTTCATTTCTAAAACCTCCATTTTGAAAAATCCCTGCCCTGCATATGCAGAGCAGGGATTCTGGTTTAATTAGCCTGCGTTTTCAGCTGTGATAAGTGTTACCTCTACGGGAATTGACTTTTCCACTGTTTCGCCATTTATAAGCTTGATTGCAGTTTCAACTGATGTAGCACCGATAAGATCAGGCTGCTGTGCAATTGTGGCACCCATTTTGCCGTCTTTAATTGAAGAAATAGCGTCATCTGTAGCGTCAAATCCAACTACGAGAATATCCTTTCTTGATGCGGAAATAGCCTCCATAGCACCAAGAGCCATTTCGTCATTTGCTGCAAATACAGCCTTAATATCGCCGTTTGCCTGGAGCATATTCTCCATAACAGTCATACCCTTTGTTCTGTCGAAATCAGCAGGCTGACTTGCAACGACTTTAAGCTTTGCATCTGCAATATTATGGAAACCTTCACCTCTGTCAATAGCAGCAGATGCACCGCTTGTTCCCTGAAGTTCAGCAACCTTTGCTCCTTCGCCTACCTGGTCAACGATGTACTGGGTTGCAAGTTCTGCACCAAGCACGTTATCAGAAGCAATCTGACAGTCAATGTCAACTCCGTTTACCACACGGTCTGCGGAAATTACCTTAACACCTTTGTTTACAGCATCCTGTACAACAGATGATACTGTATCGGAATCAACAGGATTTACAATAAGAACGCTGACATTCTTTGCAATAAGGTCCTCAATATCGCTTACCTGCTTTGCTGCGTCATCTCCGGCGTCAACAACAACAAGCTGAACATCAGCCTTTTTTGCAGCTTCCTTTGCACCTTCAACGAGAGTTACAAAGAATGGGTTATTCTGAGTTGATACGGAAAGTCCGATTGAGCCGTTTCCTGTGAAATCAGCACCGCCTCCGTTATCCTCTCCGTCAATTGTAATCAGCTTACAAGAAGTAAGACACAGCATTGTAATAAGACTTAAAAATAAAGCCAGAAATTTTTTCATAGGTTATTACCTCCCGATTAAATAGTGTGTCAAATTTACCGTTTTCTGTCTGAAAGTACAGCAACGAGAATTACAACTGCCTTAATAACATCCTGATAGTATGTAGATACTTCAAGAAGGTTCATTCCGTTGTTCAGTACAGCAATGATAAGTACACCTGCGATTGTACCTGTAGTT
>CALFMA010000437.1 GCA_937880065.1 uncultured Ruminococcus sp. | reverse complement strand
GGTTTTTAGAGATGCCCTGAAGCTTGGGGAGCAAAAGTCAAGGAAGAAAGCCGCAGGAATACTGCCGTATTGCAAGGTTTTCTGACGCAGAATTTTGCTTTCCAAGCAAAATAGAAAATTCAAGAATTGGTTGGTGGAGCAATCATATGAAAGTTGAAAAAGCTGATTATATATGGGCGATATTGTCGTTCATAGCGGTGGGAGTTACATTTCACTTCGGGTATCTCCTTTACGGCTTGCTGGGAATTTATGCGGCAATGGCAATTCTTTTTATATGGCATATAAAAAGGATTGAAAAACGCATTTCCGACACAGAAGCCGCATATGGTAAAATAACGGAGTACCGCACAGAAAAATCGGGGCGGGAATATTATCATCCCGTTGTTGAATTTGAAACAGAGGAGGGGGAGCTTATCAGTTCGGTTTATGCCTATCCCGACAAGGAAAAACGGTATGAAATCGGCGATGAGGAGCTTATCCGCTATACCCCCGATGACCCAATGTTTTTCTATTTTGCCAACCGTGAAAAAGAGCTTACAGATGTTTACTATAAATGCGTAATCATAGGCGGATTTTTAGCGGCAATTGACATTGTGGCTATTATAATTATTCTTTGTATATAAGGAGTGGTACCGATGAAAAATATAGTTGTTCTCGTTTCGGGAGGCGGTACGAATTTACAGGCTCTTATTGATGCCGAAAAAGCAGGGAATATCCTTGGCGGAAAAATAACTTGTGTTATTTCCTCAAATTCTTCTGCATATGCTCTCGAAAGAGCAAAAAATAACGATATATCCACAAGAGTAATCCCAAGAAAGGATTATTCCGATTCAAAGTCATACAGTATGGCAATTCTCAATGCCCTTGACGAGGAGCAGGCTGATTTAGTTGTACTGGCAGGCTTTATGACAATTCTTGATGAATGTGTCACAAGCAAGTATGCTTATAAAATAATCAACGTCCACCCTGCACTTATCCCCTCATTCTGCGGCGAGGGCTACTACGGACTTAAAGTTCACGAAGCGGCTCTTGCTTACGGAGTAAAGGTCAGCGGTGCTACAATTCATTTTGTAAATGAAGAAGCCGACGCAGGAGCAATTATCCTGCAAGGTGTAGTGAATGTGGAAAAGGACGATACACCCGAAGTTCTCCAGAAGCGAATTATGGAGAATGTCGAATGGAAGCTTCTCCCCAAGGCGGTTTCACTTTTCTGTCAGGATAAAATTGAAATTGTTGACGGCAGAGCTTACGTCAAGGAGTAAGCCGTGAAGCTGTCGGCTATTACAGAGAATCAGCGTATACAAAAGCTTTTTTTAAGCTTTATGATGTATGCTTTTCTCGGTTGGTTTTATGAAGTTTTTCTTGAAGTTGTAGTCTATCGCTGGGGATATTCCGACAGGGGAGTTCTTTTCGGACCATATTGCCCTGTATACGGAGTAGGAGCAATTCTTTTCCTCGGTGCATTCAGACCGCTTATGAAGAAAAAAGAGCCTGATTGGTTCAGATTTTATGTAAAGCCGATTATTATATTTCTCGGCTGTATGGCAATTGCTACCACGGTGGAACTTCTTGCAAGTTATATGCTGGAATTTTTCACGGGAGCATGGCCGTGGCAGACATATGCGGATTACAAAATAAACTTTCAGGCGAGAATTGCACTCAGCCCGTCAATACGTTTCGGACTTGGCGGATTACTTTTCCTTTATATAGTTCAGCCGTTCTATGACTGGCTGTTTTCAAAGGCAAAGGAAAAAACGCTGAATATAATCACAGCGTTCGTTGCATTAATAGTCTTATGTGACTGTATATACACGTTTATTATCAAGTAAGGAGCAGTTAAACTGAATTTGAGAAAGGCTTATATAAAGAAATGATTACAGATATTTTTGATAATTCATACGGTTTTGAGGGAAAGATTTATTCCGAGATTTTCAAAACCGATATGGCGGTAATGATAGACCGCAAAATATGTCTTGATTATGTTATGCAGTGCGTGGACGAATTTAACTCCCTTGACAGCGAGGTTGTTGAAACTATTTGCAGTGCTGCTAAGGCTTATTGTCTGGAATTTCTGGAGGAAACAGGCGGCGATTTTTACGGTAAAATGAAAATTTCTGTTACTCCCGAAACTGACCCCCTTGAAATGCTGAAATGCTTTAAGCCGACTGTACTTATAGTAAAAAAGCCTGAAGATGAAGAAAGTATCTGCTATCAGCTTGAATGTCGGACTGACTGGGAAATAGAACACAGTATGGAAATTGTCATATTCAATGGCAATGCCGTGTATCTTGGTGTGTTCGGAGGTCATTCACCATGGCGTGAATTTAGTCTCGACGACAAGTTAAATTATATAAATAAAATATAAAGGAGTAAATTATTATGATTAAACTGGATTTAGCAAAGGAATTAAGCTCAAACGCATACCCCGGCAGAGGTATCGTTATCGGTAAATCCGATTGCGGAAAATATGCTGTAACAGGCTATTTCATTATGGGCAGAAGCGAAAACAGCCGTAACCGTGTATTCGTAGAGGACGGCGAGGGAATCCGCACACAGGCATTTGACCCCTCAAAGCTTACTGACCCACACCTTATTATATACGCACCTGTAAGAGTTCTCGGCAATAAGCTTATCGTAACAAACGGCGACCAGACAGATACAATTTACGAGCTTATGGACAAGCAGTTCACATTTGAGCAGGCACTCCGTACACGTGAATTTGAGGACGACGCTCCTAACTACACACCTCGTATTTCAGGTATTCTCCGTTTTGAGGAGGACGGCTTCAACTATGCTATGTCAATTCTCAAAAGTGCAAACGGCAACCCCGATTCATGCCAGAGATACACATTCAGCTACAATGAACCAATCAACGGCGAGGGACGTTTCATTCACACATATATGGGTGACGGCAATCCTCTCCCAAGCTTTGAGGGCGAGCCTAAGCTTGTAGGTATCAGCGGAAATATCGACGAATTTACAGATATGCTCTGGAACAATCTCAACGAGGATAACAAGGTATCTCTCTTTGTTCGCTTTGTAAATCTTGAGGACGGTTCTGTTGAAACAAGAATTATCAATAAGAATAAGTAAAGATAAATCAGGGGATTATTATGTCGGATAAAATAACAGCAAATTGTCCATATTGCGAATATGTGTTTTCTATTGATGAATCAGCAGAGGAATGTTTTTGTCAGAGCTGTGGGAAAAAGCTCAGAATTGAAAATGGAATGGCTGTGGCTGATTCAGGTGAAATGGAAAAATACAATAAATCACTGAAATCATGGAAAATCACATCATTTGCAATCGGTCTAATTCTACTGATATGTAATATTGTATTTGGTATATCAGGTTCTATGTTATGTCTGTTTGTAGGCGTTTCATTCAGTATATTCGGACCTATTGCAATAGCACTTACAGAGCCTGACGGAAGCAATATAAAAAACAGTGGTCTGAACAAGCCGAAACGTGTTGAAACATGGCTGAAATATACAGTAATATTCATATTTCTTGGTATTATTGCGTTGGTAATAAGTATATTAGCCACCGTGGAATAGAGCAGGGTATTAAGGCAACAGCCATAGATTCCCATAGTTAAAATCAGCATAAATTGCCAGTGGGTGCTACCCACTACGAATTATAAAAAAGGAGGACATTATTATGCCTGAATATATATCAATAGAAGAATTTGAAGATAGTATATCCCTTGTTTTTTATATCGAAAACGACAAAGTAATGGCAATCGGCGAAAAATTACAGGAAATCAATGAAAATGCCTATATGAACGGCTATAACTGGGAGGCTGTTCTAAATTGCTATATTGAGAATAAAGCACCTCAGCTTATGGATTCCTACGAAGCTGACCCCGAAGCAGGTATGTATGCTGCTTACTTTGAAAACAAAGAAGAAGCAGAGGCTATGGCTGATATTATTGTAAGATTAATCGAAAATGAAGATGAGCTTATAGAATTTGTTAGTTCGTATGGTGATGAAATAGAATGGGATTAACCAAAATTTGGAATTACAGTTTTTTCTGTCAAAAAATCTCCTGCAAAAAAATAAAAAAATTTTTTCGATTTCTGTAACACTTTGAAATTTTGAAGTGAGTATATGTTATGAGATGTGAAATACATCGGAAATATTTAATTACAGAAAGAGGAAATTATTATGAACAAGAAGATTTTTGCAATTCTCGCAGTATGCACAATGGTTATGACAGCTTGCGGTCCGGTAGTTGAGGAATCCGCACAGTTACCCGAAACGTCTGAAAAGACAACAACTGCCAATGTTGAAGCTGAAACAACAACAGCCGAGGCTGAAATAACGACAGCAGTTGATTCTGCTGTTGAAAATGCAGCAGGCGGAAATAACAATTCAGCTGAAACAACAGCAGCAGTTCAGACAACAGAAAAAGCTGACCCAAATAAAATGGCAGAGCTTTCATCTGAACCTCCCGTGTATACAAAGACTCTCACAAGTGAAAATTCACAAATGCCTGCATTACCCGAAAACTATGATGCATTTCCCGAACTCAACACAGATTTAAGCCTTTTTGGAATTCCCGATTATCTTGATTACGAGTATCAGGCTATTGCCTATAACTACACAGGAAAAACGCTTACAAGCTGTGTTCTGACATTGCATAACAGCCATGATGATGAAGTTTTCAGCGCTGTTTACAACATTGACGTTAATGATGCAATCTGGTCGGCTCCTTATTATACGGATTATGAGTATGACGCAAAGGGCAATCCTACATTAATCAGCCATTATGATGCAGGTGTTCTTACTCATGAGGAAATATTTACATATGACGCAAATGGAAATGTTACATATTCAGAGAGTTATAATGCGGAAGCAGGCACAAGTTTCCATACCACAACTACATATGACCAAAAGGGCAATGTTCTTGTCAGCGAGGGTATAAATGCTCTTGACGGTGAATTCAAGAATACATATACATACGAATATGACGCAAACGGCAACGCAGTTTACGGCAAGGGCGATGTTACAAATCCATGGTCATTTAATGAATTCAGACAGAGATTTGACGACAGAGGAAATGTGATTGAGTTTGTAGGAAAATGCAATAAGGCAGCAGATACCCACAGAGAGCTTGCATATGACAGCAACAACAATTGTATTTACGAGAAAAATTATTATTCTGGTGATGTTGAAAACGCATCAGTAACAGAATATCTCTATGACGGAAATAATAACTGCCTTTGCGAAGTGGTAAGCGGTTCAAATTACGCTTATGTTGATTATTACGAGTATGATGCAAAGGGCAGACCAACAAAACATTATAATCAGAGTTCAGACTCTGAGGACAGTTTCACATTATATGTTTATGAGGAATTGTCATAAATAGAATTTTAAATTCAAGGAGGACATTATTATGTCAAATGAAATGCAGTTAAAGTATGGTTGTAACCCAAATCAGAAGCCTTCAAGAGTTTATATGGCTGACGGCAGCGAGCTTCCTATCGAGGTACTCTGCGGCAGACCAGGCTATATCAATCTTCTTGACGCACTCAACGGCTGGCAGCTTGTAAAGGAGCTTAAAGCAGCTACAGGTGTATGTGCAGCTACTTCATTCAAGCACGTTTCACCCGCAGGTGCAGCTATCGGCAGACCTCTTTCTGACGATTTAAAGAAAATCTACTGGGTAGACGATTTAGGCGAACTTTCACCCCTTGCAAGCGCATATGCAAGAGCAAGAGGTGCTGACAGAATGTCCTCTTACGGTGATTTCATTGCTCTTTCAGATAAGGTTGACGTATGCACAGCTAAGATGATTCAGCGTGAAGTTTCCGACGGTGTAATTGCTCCCGATTATGACCCCGAGGCTCTTGAAATTCTCAAGTCAAAGAGAAAGGGAACATACTGCGTTCTTAAAATTGACGAGAACTACAAGCCTGCACCAATCGAAACAAAACAGGTATATGGCGTATCTTTCGAGCAGGGACGCAACGAGCTTGACATCAACCGTGACCTCCTTGCAAATATCGTAACAGATAACAAGGAAATCCCCGAGGATAAGAAAGATGACCTCCTTATCTCTCTTATCACTCTCAAATACACACAGTCCAACTCTGTATGCTACGTAAAGGACGGACAGGCAATCGGTATCGGTGCAGGTCAGCAGTCAAGAATTCACTGCACACGTCTTGCAGGACAGAAGGCTGATAACTGGTGGTTAAGACAGTCACCACAGGTTATGGGACTCCAGTTTGTTGATGATATCCGCCGTGCAGACCGTGACAATGCAATTGATGTATATATGGGCGACGAGTACGAGGACGTACTTGCAGAGGGTACATGGCAGAATATCTTCAAGGTAAAGCCTGCTGTATTCACAGCTGAGGAGAAAAAGGCATGGCTTGCTAAGAATACAGGTGTATGCCTTGGTTCTGACGCATTCTTCCCATTTGGCGACAATATCGAGAGAGCTAAGAAGTCAGGCGTTGAGTATATTGCAGAACCCGGCGGTTCTATCCGTGATGATAACGTTATCGAAACCTGCAATAAGTACAACATTGCTATGGCATTCACAGGAATCAGACTTTTCCACCACTAATAAAAATATTATATAATGGGGTTCTCTAAAAAACGGAACACGAGCGAAATTTCGTACATGACAAATGTCAGTTACAAGGCGGCAAACCGCAGTAATACTTTGTGTATTGCAA
>CALFMA010000436.1 GCA_937880065.1 uncultured Ruminococcus sp. | reverse complement strand
AAACAAAAATCCTGTCGGTTTCGGAACAAAATCAGTTTCTTTACAGAGTCAGATTGCTGCAAATTCGGCTAAAAAGCCCGAAGTCAAATGCAACATTGAATTTTCTGTCGGCGACAGAATTTCACACAAGGTTTTCGGCGAGGGAACTATTGTTTCTGTCAAGAAAATGTCTAACGACTCAATGCTTGAAGTTGCTTTTGATAAGGTAGGAAGCAAGAAACTCATGGCTAATTTTGCAAAAGTAGAAAAAATATAACGGAGTTGGAAAAATGTTTGATTTTATAATAAATATCGACAGGACAATCCTTTATTGGATTCAGGACACTTTACAGTGTGCCTTCTGCGATAAATTCTTTGTTATCGCTACATATTTCGGTGAAAAGGGAATTTTCTGGCTGCTTTCGGCAATTCTTCTCATAGTCTTTCCGAAAACAAGAAAAATAGGAATAACAGCACTTGCTGCTATCGCTGTAAGTTTCATTTTAAGTCAGCTTGTTATTAAAAATATCGTTGGCAGAGTAAGACCTTTTGAGTATTTCAACTGGGACCTTGCACTGATGCTTGTTGACATTCCCCACGATTCATCATTCCCTTCATCGCATACATCGGTTTCTGTTGCAGCAGGACTTGCAATTTTATTATGCGATAAAAAGTTCGGGATACCTGCTGTTATAATCGCTGTTCTTGTTGCTTTTTCAAGGCTTTATCTCTTTGTTCACTATCCCAGCGATGTTTTTGCAGGAATTATCCTCGGAACGATAGTTGCTGTTTCGGCATATTTTGTCGTCGGAAAGATACTTAAAAATATAGAGGATAAAAAAGCAATAAAACAAACTGAATAAATTAAAAATCCCACACGCTCAATGTCGTGTGGGATTTGTTTTTTAAAGTGTAACAACGATTTCGTTTGTTTCCATAAGTTCACTTGCAGGGATATAGCATCCTTCAAGAGTTTTTCCGTTGAGAGTGAGTGATTTAACACCGCTCTGATTCTTATCGGGGTTAGAAATAAGGATTGAGAGTTTCTTTCCTCTGAAGTTCTTTTTAATCTTTACTTCGTTCCATTCCGAAGGAATAGCAGGGTCAATCTTAAGACCATCAGCATCGGGACGCATACCGAGGATACCTTCAACGCATCCTACCATTACTGTTGAGCCTGTTCCTGTGAGCCAGTGAACGTGTGAACGTCCCTCGTATGGTGAAGCCTTTGATTCTGTAAACTGACCGTGAACATAAGGCTCCATAACACGGATTTCAGCCTTGTCGTTCATAGCAGCAGGTGAGGACTCCATAAAGTACTCAAATGCACGGTTGCCGTGTCCCATAAGAGCCTCAGCAAGAATAAGCCAGCCCTGTGACTGTGAGAAGATACCGCCGTTTTCCTTAGTATCGAGGTTGAATACCTGCATTAACGCACCCTTGAAGTGGTGATACTTATAAGGTGGGTCAAGAAGCTTTGCACCGTAAGGTGTGTTGAGGATTCTGTAAACGCTGTCCATAGCCTTTTCAGCCTGTTCCTCAGACGCAAAACGTGAAATTACGCTCCAAGACTGGGGATTGAGCCACATATTAGCCTCGGGGTCATTCTTAGCACCAACAATATCGCCGTTTTCACGGATTCCACGGATAAATCTATCCTCGTCCCAGCACTTTTCAAGAGCATCAGCAAGCTTTGCCTGTACCTCGTCAATATATGCGATATAGTCTGCATCATTTTTAAGTACAGCCATTTCCTTGATAGCTGTCATTGCGTAGTAAAGCTGGAATGCAACGAATGTTGACTCGCCCTTTGCACCAAGACGCAGACAGTCATTCCAGTCAGCGTGAAGTCCGGCAGGCATATCGTGGTCGCCAAGACGCTCCATAGAGAAGCGGATAGCGTTCTTGAGATGCTCGTAAACAGTAGCTTCGCCGCCGCCCTCCTCGGCATATGTGATAACCTCGTCAAGGAATGACTTGTTGCCGCTTTCGCCGATATACTTCATAATTGTGGGGAACAGCCAGAGAGCATCGTCCGCACGGTATGAGGGGTGACCTGTTTCCTTAGCGTATACGCTGTTTTCATCGTTCTCATCGGGACAAGTTTCGTGACCTGCATCGTGAGTGAACTTTACAAGGGGAAGTCCGCCGCCGTTGCTTACCTGAGCAGAAAGCATAAAGCGGATTTTTTCAGCAGCCATTTCGGGGTCAAGGTGGATAATACCCTGAATATCCTGAACTGTATCACGGTAGCCGTAGCCGTTTCTGAGGCCGCAGTAGATGAATGAAGCTGCTCTT
>CALFMA010000435.1 GCA_937880065.1 uncultured Ruminococcus sp. | reverse complement strand
TGTCGCTGTCATTGCAGATGTGGCTGCGATAATTGATGAGCCGTCAGAAGATGAGGACATCGAACGTCACAGTGACAGCAAGGTGCTGGCAGAGGAAATCCGACGCAAGGAAGCGTTGGGGATGCACATGGGATGATGCCCAATCCAAATAGATTTTATAGAAAGGACGGTCTAAAATGTTCAAACGCAAACCGAACCAAGACGTAAAAGCAAGGAGGCTGATAGATTGGCAAGAAAAATTGAAGTTCCGAAAATCAACACAGTCACCGTTCAGTACAATGGCAACAGCAAAGAGTTCGACCGTTTCATGGAGTCCATGATTCATGAGTTTTTGAATTCGTGTAGTATTGCCAAAGCTGAACAGGATGATTCTGTTGGTAACGTAGAAAAAACTGAGAAATCGGCGTAAACGCTGGACTTGCAGGAGGTTGTGTGGTATTGTCTGTGGTAACGCAGGCACCACACAGCGTACCTGCCAAAGGAGGATGATAAAATGAAAGCATGGCTATACTACCGCTTGTCCCGTGATGAGGACGAGGAAATGAACAGTCTGTACAATCAGCGTCAGATTCTGGTTGACTATGCAGAACAGCAAGGCTATGAAATTGTCGGTGAGAGCAGTGATGACAATGTTTCGGGTATGACCTTTGAACGAAAAGGTCTTGCGGAACTGGAGAATGCTGTGGATGAGGGCAAGGTTGATGTTGTACTTGTAAAAGACCTGAGCCGATTAGGTCGTCACCGCACGCAGACAGCACTCTTCATTGACCACCTGCGTGAGAACAATGTGCGAGTATATTCCGTCACTGAGGGCATCGACAGCTTCAATGATAACGATGATCTGCTCATCGGAATGAAGCAGATCATCAATGATTTCTATGCAAAAGACATCGGCAAGAAGATCAAGACAGGCATTCGTCAGAAGCAGAAAACGGGAATGGTTGTGCATCTGCCCATGGGCTATTACAAGGACAGGAACACCAACGAAGTGTTGATTGACGAGGTGGCGGCAGATATTGTCCGAGAGATTTTTCAGAAATATCTGGAGGGCTACGGCATATCCGCAATCGCTAAACAGCTGAATGCAAGAGGAATCAAATCTCCCGAATACTTCTCCCACCGCAGAATCAGCTCCACTCGAACCAAGCTGTGCAAGAAATTTCTGTGGGTGCAGACTTCTGTAAAACGGATTTTGGAGAATGAAATCTATACGGGAACGCTGGTGAATCATAAAACCATAACCTCAAAAATATACAAGACTAAGAGTTTCGTACCAGCAGAGGAACAAATTCGACATGAGAATTTTCTTCCTGCGATTATTGATAAGCAGACCTTTGAACAGGCACAGCTGCTTCTTGAAAATCACAAGCAGGGGAATGTCCGAGCATCCGCAAATCGTAAGATTCACCGCTATTGCAGTATGATCAAGTGTGCGGAATACGGTGCACTTCTGATTGCGAAACAAAGAAAATGTGGCAATAACGAATGGGTCGAGTACACCTGCAACAGCCACCACCGCTACGGCAAGGAATACTGTACTCCCCACCGAATCCATGAATCGCAGCTTGATGAGGTTATTTATGATGAAGTCAGACTGCTGCTGATTCGGATTCAGGAGCAGAGCAAGAAGTACGATAAAATTGTGCGTGACTGGCAGCGACAAAAGCCAGCCTACGAGCGAAAGATCGAGCAATACAAGGAACGAATCGCAACACTCCGCCAGCAGATTGAAGATTTGATTATCGAGCGAATCTCCGACCGTGAACACGCTTCGGTTTACAATGGGATGATTACCAAGCGTGAGGAAGAAATCACTGACCTGCAACAGAAGATTGAGGAAAGCAAACAGTTCGATGAAGTCAGCAAACGGAAACGCAATGAGCTGAGAACCACAGCAGACCTCTTGGAAAAGATGATCGAGGAACAGCACATCAGTGATGCGAATCTGCGGTTGCTGGTGAAGACAATTTATGTGCATCAGAATGAGGACAAGAGCCTTGATATCAGGCTGGAGTTCAATGGGGATTTTGAGGATAGTGTGGCGGTGTATGTGGATGGGGAGTCGGCGTAAGGATATGAAGAAAGCCGCAGGCGGCTTTCAGAGACGCTTATGTTAGTGTTATAATTGAGATTTCGTTATCATCTGGCGTGTACATTAGTGCAATTGTGGTTTTTCGTTTATTTCCACTTACAGTTATCAATTCAATTCGAACATTGAATTTTAAGCAGTATCCATTATATTCTAAATTGTAGATATGATTCATACAGATGTGTTTGTATATTTCACGCTTAAAACGTTCCATATCATCTACATCAAATCCTAACTTTTTAACAATATCACCTTTTTTACCGTTTTTAGCATCACATATAGTAAGATATTTTTCCCATTTATCCTTTGAAACTTCGAATTTCAAATCTGACAATGAAATATATTTCGGAAATAGGGCGTTGAAGGAAAAGGATATATCTTCTTGATCAGGAGATAAACTATCGATTTTATAACTTAAGAATAGATGAAAACTGTCTTCATTCATGCTAATGACTGAAAAACCATTTTCTTTGAATGGATATCCGATAGAGTTAAGATTTTCGTCATCTGAACAATCGGAAGGATGAGATGTAATAATCACATTTTCGTTTTTTATAAATGAATGCACTAACACATGGGATATGTACGACTTGAAGTAAGAATCATATGTAACATCAACATATCCTACAAACCACGAGTAAACAGATAAAGCATCAACTATTGATTGATATTGATTTTTGGTTAGACGGTTAAAATAAATCAGAAAGTATTGATTGCTGTACTGGTATTTTGTAGGATTGGATTGAGTAATGCTATTGTTGAGTAGTTGCTTTAGAAATATTTGTGAATCCGAATGCTTTAGCACATCAATATAATCACCACACAAAATACTAAATGTGCTTTTGTTTTTCAGTAAAGGGAGTAACTTTTCAAATACAGTATATCCATAAAAACTTTCAGAAATATGAGTTGTGTCAACTACAAAACACATTT
>CALFMA010000434.1 GCA_937880065.1 uncultured Ruminococcus sp. | reverse complement strand
GAGAAATTTTCTTTATGCCGAGTATTTGACGGCAAGGTTTAGTTGGTGGAGCAATTTATTTCAATTGCCGCAGCCATAAATTCAGCCGTACCCTCGCCGTGCTTGTCGATGTTTTCTTTGAATCGTTCATCGGCGGTGTAGATTTTGCCCAGTCCCGACAAAATTTCCTTTGTGCAGTTGTAGTAATTGGCGGAAATAAAGTCCTGCCACTTTTTTACAAGTGCCTGTGTTTCGGCATTTTCGGGAGCAAATCCATTGCTTTTGCATTGTGCAAATTCCGCCATAAGGCTGTCCATTCCGCTGTTTAAATCATTCCATTTTCCTGTGAATAGGATTTTGTTTTCTCGGCACTTTCTTTATAAGCGGCGGTATTTCCCCATTTTTCCTGTGCCTCCTTAGCGTATTCTTCACGCTTTTTCTCAAATTCGCTGTTGTCAAATATGTTCATAGCTATTTTTTCTCCTTTCATAGCTTTGTCAAGAGCCGAAATCAGCCTTTCAAGCCGCTGTTTTTTCAGCGTCAGCAGATTTTTCTGCTCTTTTAATGCGGATTTTTTATTGTAATCTGGGGAGCTGAGAATTGACATTATGCTTTTAAGAGGAAAGTCGAGTTCCCGATAAAAGAGGATTTCCTGCATACGTTCAAGATTTTCCTCGTCATAGAAACGGTAGCCGTTTTGTTCGTCAACAATGGACGGCTTCAAAAGCCCGATTTCGTCATAATAGTGAAGTGTGCGTATACTCACACCTGTCAGTTTTGCAAAATCTCTTATCAGCATTTTCATCAAATCATCTCCTTAATATTGCTCCGCCAATTATATTATACACTATGACGTAACGTCAATGTCAATAGGTTTTTTGAAAAAAATTTTCGGAAATTTTCAGAGAATATTCGCTAAAATATATAACAAGAAATTGTTGAAAACTATTGTAAGTAATAAATAAAATTCGATGTTGGCGATTAGTGAAAAGGTAGAAATAAAAAATTATTTTTCAATATTCAACCATTTTTGGTTGAAAAAAGCCCCGATTCTGCCCATTAGTGAAGGGGTGTGTTACAGTTGGGAGGCTGAAACAGCCCCTCGGAAAGGAGTGAGAAAAGTTATAAGCACAATCATTGTTGCCCTTATTTCTCTTGTGGGAACTCTCGCAGGCTCACTTGGAGGAATAATGGTAAGCTCCAAGCTGACAAATTACCGCATTGAACAGCTGGAGAAAAAAGTTGACAAGCACAATAATTTCGCTGAGAAAATACCTCTTATTAATGAGCGTATGGACGAAATCACAAGGCGGCTGGAGGTGGTTGAACGTGATAGGGAAAATTATTAAGCTGATTGACGTAAAAAGTATTGTGACGCTTACTCTGACGGCTGCATTTGTAAAAATGTCGGTAAATGGGCTTGATTTCCCCTGAACAGTTTCAGACGGTTTTTACCACGGTAATTGCATTTTATTTCGGAGTGCAGTTCAACAAGAAAAGTTCGGCAAATCCAAATAAAGAAAGGTGAGGATTGATTTATGGCTTTAATGATGCGAAGTGAAGAACATATTAAATATGAAGACGGCAAGGATATTGTAAGAGTGGAATTTGATGTGGATACGCTTACGGAACTTCCTGTTCCTGCTGAAATTGGAGATAAGAAGTTCTGTATAGGCTCAACTGCTCTTATTGTGAAGGAAGGCTTGCTTGTAATTCTCAACGGAAGCGGAGTCTGGGTAGATTGTAACGGTGCATCTGTAAAGGGGTGATAATATGAATTTACATGATATATTCTGCATTTCAGGTATGATGGAAGCGTCCTCGGGAGGCGGTACAGCTGTAACCGAAGAAAACTATTCGCTGATTGATATAATTAATGTTAGTGATAGTGACCTTTCTATGGTAATGCGAACTTGCGAGCCTGACGGAACGCCATATGATTTCGAAAAAATACTTGTAAAGGTTATTGTTCCGACAGGTATAGGCAAGGCGGCGGGACAAATCAACATAAATACCGATTGTGTTGCTTTATGGCGTGAGGATTTGATTAATGATGAGAAACAGACTGCCAGCGTAGTAAGGGCGGTTGTTGAGAATGGAAATATAAACATATTGCCGTTATGTTCATACTCAATAGATGAACGTACAGCACCGTCATACAGGCCCGATTACTTTTTTAGAAAAATTGAAAATATAAAGGCACCTCTTCATGTCTTTGATGAGGAAAAGGCTGAGATTCGAAACCTCTTTTTGAAGGTAAGAAAGCTGACAGATTCCAATGTAGGCATGGAGAATATCGCAATTTCAGCAGCTGGGTTTGATCGTATTAAGCCGTTTTTGAAGCAGGAAGCCATGCTTTTTGATATACCTTTGGTTTTTGCAAAAGGCGATTCTCTGCTTTCTTCTGGTCTTGTGCATAGGTCTTTTTGCCAAGCATAATTTGCTGCGCCCATAACATAGCCATCATGTCTTCTCCTC
>CALFMA010000433.1 GCA_937880065.1 uncultured Ruminococcus sp. | reverse complement strand
ATTCTGGTGTGTTCCTTCTAAGAGGTAGGTATGTACCGTCATCAAGCAACCCATTTTGTGTGCTTTCCAGCAAAATCCGCAAATCCTTTTCGGACAATTCCGTTGCATTTTTGTTTTTGTGCCATTGAGCAAGTTTTTGCATTAGGGCATCCTATACATTTTACACCCTTTTTCTTTTCTTTTCTCATATATCCAATATATAAGATTAAGCCAACTATTGTTCCAATAACATCTACTATAGGTTGAGACATTACTACACCATATATTGGAATAACTAAATTTAATGCAATCATTAAAGGAATATCGACAATTCCTTTTCTTAATACAATTGTAACAAGAGCTTTTCCGTTTTGTTTAGTTCCTTGGAATACTGTATTAAAAATAAATAAAATTGCAGCATATATTCCATTCTCTATAAAGAAATATGAAATACCCATTACAGTAAGTAATGCGAATAATTTCAAATTAATCGAAACAGCTACTGTTTTTTTCTTTTCATTTAAACATAATTTCAAAGAAATCACGGAAATAATAAACCACATAACAGGCACAGTAACCAACCCGATGAAAAATGAACGTGCCGAATCATCACCCGATTGAGTATCTACTATAAGAAGCAGAACCGCAAACAAAAATGCCAGCACATCAATTACTATGCAAAAAATAAAATATGCTATTGATAATTTTTTCTTCATAAGTATTTCTTCCCCCTGTATTCCGATATTTTTTCATTGATTATTTCGTAAAAAATAAATCCCATTGCTCCGCCAACTGTGTTGTGCATTATATCGTCCAATTCCAATAGTCCACGGCCTGTTACATACTGGGTAAGCTCTATGAAAAGAGAAAATCCAAGGCAAACTCCCGTTGTCAGTCTGAAACTCTTAAATTTTCTGAAAATAACAGGCAGCACAAATCCAAAGGGCATAAGCATAAAAATATTGCCGAAAATCTGTATAATCCAGTATGTATACTGCTTTGTTTCCAGAAACTGCGATATTTCCCAGAAAGGCTCCAACATTTTCCGCCGCTGCCCAACACTTCTGTCAATAAGCGTTATATCAAGAACTATAAACAGATACACCAAAGCTAAACACATAAGAATTACTGTTTTTTTATCCCGAAAAAGACTTGATTTTTTGTTGTATTTTTTCATATGCGTCCTTTCTGCATTTTTTAGTACATTTAAAGTGGTATATTATATTATAGCACATTTATTATATTTATTCAATGATAGTTTTATGAAAATCCCCTCTATTCCTGCGAATAAAGGGGAATTAAAAATATTTTTGTCACATCAGCTGTTAAGCACCGCATTTACAATGCCCTGATAAATTGAAGCTGATTCGCTGGCAAAGCTGAAACCGAAATATTCGGGATTTCTTATCTGCATTGCAATAATATATGAGCCGTTGTAGTCGTTGTAATCAGTATATACCCCTGTACCGTCGTCATTTATGTTTTTCACAGCACCTGTTATGTAGAGGAAATCGTTCTCCCAGGTTTCAGCAGTTCCTGTCTTTGCGTAAAACTCATAACCCTCAGGAACGTAAACTCCCAATCCGCTGGCAACTCCTCTCATACCGTCAAGGAGATTTTGTCTGCACTCTGCGGGAATTGTTCCGATTACATCATTTGGCTCAGAACCCTTTTCAATTTTATTGTTGAAATCATTTGTATCAACTATATTCTTTACAACAAATGGACGTACCATATCGCCATAAATAGCCTCTCTGCCCAATGCTGCAAGGTAAATGGGACAAGTAAGAGTATAGGACTGACCAAAAGCTGTTCTTCTCAGGTCATCATTGCAGTAAATTTCAATATTATTGCCGATTACGCCGAAATCACATTCAATATCAGTTCCGAAGTGGAATATTGTGTCCAAATCCTCTAATACTGCCTGCTGTCCTATCTGGTCAAATGCTCTTGCAAAAAAGATATTGCTTGAATTTACAAATGCGGAATAAAGACTTCTCTGCATAGGATAGCCGCCGTTTGTATCGTGGTCCCAGTTTACAATTGATACGCCGTCAAATTTCCATTCGCCCTCGTCCTGCAATGAGTATACACCGTGCTTATCCGCAATAACCTCGGACATAATCTTGAAACATGAACCGGGAGGGAAATTCTGGAAAGCCTTGTTTCCGTAAGTTCCCCATGCAAGGTCCTCCTCTGTTTCAACTCCGTAATAAACATCGGGGTCATAGGAGGGATATGAAACCTGTGCCATAATTGAACCGTCGCTTCGCATTACAACTGCCGCACCCTTGACATTTTTTTCCGCCATATAATTATAAACTGCATTCTGTGCGTCAGCGTCAAAGGTAAGCTGAATACTCTGTCCGTAATCGCCGCCCTCAACTGCTGTGGGGTTAGGTACACGTAGAGTTTTATCGAGGGTAAGGTCAATACCCTCTGACATTTCATTTAGAACATTGGCAAATGCTACTTTATT
>CALFMA010000432.1 GCA_937880065.1 uncultured Ruminococcus sp. | reverse complement strand
GAAAAGGCAAATCAGTTTGTGGAAGCAATAATTTCATTTCGACCAATTCCAATTTGTTGAACTGAATATTTCCGCTGCTCTCACTTTTGGAGGGCAGTTTCTTTTTATTAGAGCCTCCATCTGAACAAGCAGGAGAATATGTATTCAGGTTGATTTGTTTGATAGGGTTGTGGTATAATTTTTATAAACAATATTTTTAAAGTGAGTTTGTTATGGAATTTAATGAAAAATTACAACAGCTTCGAAAACAAAAAGAAATTACTCAAGAAGAACTCGCAGTTGCTATTTATGTTTCACGAACTGCAATTTCAAAATGGGAATCAGGCAGAGGTTATCCAAGCATTGATTCATTGAAGGCGTTATCTAAATTTTTCGGAGTAACGATTGATGAACTTCTGTCAGGTGAGGAATTACTTATAATAGCTGAAGAAGATACGAATCAAAAGCGAAATTATTTTCGTGATTTAGTATTCGGCTTGCTTGACGTTTGTATAGCGATGTTCTTTTTTGTTCCGTTCTTCGGTCAGGCTACAAATGAAAGTGTACAAGCAGTATCACTGTTGTCATTTATTGAAATATCGTCCTATTTGCGAATTGTTTATTTTGCTATTGTAATTTCAATTATTTCGATGGGAATTTTAACACTTGCTTTGCAAAAATGTCAAAATACAATCTGGATTAAAAGCAAAAGTAAAATTTCTTTAATATTAAACACAGTGGGAATACTGATTTTTATCATTAGCACGCAACCTTATGCAGCAGCTTTTATGTTCGTATTGCTCATTATTAAGGCGTTGTTGCTTATAAAATGGTAATGATACGGAAAGTGTCGTTCGTGTGACATCCCGTTTCTTGTGGTTGTTCCAGCCTTCCTTTAAACTTAATTCAGGCGAAAGCCAAATATTTAAAAGGTAGGTTGATAAAAATGACAAAAAACAATCAAAAGACTCTTTATACCGCAATCTGTATGCTTGTGGGCTTTGCGTTGTGGACGATAGCAATTCAATTTATTGATATTAAAGCAATCGGTCCTCAAAACTCCGCTGTCGGATTTGCAACGCTTAATCAGTTTGTTCATAATCTTACAGGTGTTAATATGTCGCTTTATACGATTACCGATTGGTTAGGTCTGGTTCCGCTCGGTTTCGCTATGGGATTTGCTTTGCTTGGATTTATACAGTGGATTAAGAGAAAGCGAATTCTGAAAGTTGATTACAGCATTCTTGTTCTCGGTGGTTTTTATGTTCTTGTAATTGCAATGTACATTTTCTTTGAAATGTTTGTTGTAAACTACAGACCAATACTGATAAACGGTATTTTGGAAGCATCTTATCCGTCATCAACAACTATGCTTGTAATGTGTATTATGCCGACAACAATTATGCAATTTAATAATCGTATCAAAAATGAAACTCTGAAAAAGCTTATTTCATTATCAATCATTGTTTTTATTCTTTTTATGGTTATCGGCAGAATTCTTTCAGGTGTACATTGGATTACTGATATAATTGGCGGTGCAATACTCAGTTGTGGACTTGTAATGCTGTATTGTTTTGTCAGCAAACTTAAATTTTTAGACAGATAATCCTGCCTTCGGGTTTGATTATAAATATTATTTTTAAAGGAGATTGCTTTTTGAGAAAGACAATCGTATCATTGGAGATTGTATCCTAACCGGGAGGTTTGGTAATACAATCACACCAACCTCCCAGTATTGAAAGTCAACAATTTTCAGGAGGAAAAACAATGAATAAAAATGACTATATTATCCGT
>CALFMA010000431.1 GCA_937880065.1 uncultured Ruminococcus sp. | reverse complement strand
TCTCCCACCTGTGGCATTAAGAAATTCAAAGCAACTCTCTCATCACGTTGCCTGACACATGCCTATCTTAGATTTTGGGTGTTTTCTGACTGCACATTTCTTGACAATTCCACTTCCAGGATATTGATAATTATAAAAAGATGATTTTTCAAATAAATCAAATGTATATCCATCATAAAGCATCTCATTGCATAAAATCACAATTCCATTTTTAAAATCAATGGAACCGTATATCATATCAAGATTATTACTAACTATACACATTGCTTCATGCAAAGTATCTTCGCCATTACTTAATCTTTTATTTATATCCAATAAAGGAACAGAAAGTTTATAACAGCCATCATCAAAATTGATTTCTCCTACAATATCGCCACCAATATTTATATTGCAAGGCACAATCGCCCCATATCCGTATTCACATTCAGATATATCATATTTTTTACACCTGGGACAAAATGTTATATGATTTGCTGTCAATTCAAATTTGTATATTTCTCCACAATAGCCGCATTTACGTTCAATAATTTTCCCCATAATCTACACCTCCGGATTTTCATATAATTCTACCAACTTCAATTGTGTTCCGTCTATCATTTTAATAATTTCTTCTTCAACGTCAAGATGCATAAGGTAGACACAAATTCCTTTTTCAGCTAATTTCAGAAGTACAGGCAATGAATCTTTAAGATAAATATGTACATTGCTTTTATGGTAAGCTGCTTCTGTATAAAAATACGAGCCTTTTTTCAGTAATGAAATAAACGGTTCAAGTGTTGCGGTATCTCCCGTGTATATCACATTTGTTCCGTTTACTTTCAGGTGATAACCAAAACATTTTCCTTCAAGTGGTTCCACATGAGAGGTTGCTATGGCGGAAACAAGCCACTTCTTATCAAGCTCATCAGCTGTAACGATATTAAACCATTCTTTTTCGCATCCCTCAACACACATAAGGAGCAGGAGCAAATCTTCCTTAACCGCTTCTGACGGAGCAACTACAATAACTTTTTTCTTCATATAACTGACGAACCAGACATATTGCAGCATTGTTCCCACTCCCCCGCTATGATCGCCATGGGTATGGGTAATAAAAGTATATATATATTATCATACTGCTCCCAGTTCATTTTCTTCACTTTCTGATACGAAGTTGCAGGGCAATCAATAAGAACAAGCTCGTTATCCTCAATAAAAAATGCTGAATTATGCTCATCTGAAAAAGCTGAGCCTCGTCCTAAAAATTGCAACATACTTATCATATCCTTTCACAATACCCTTTTTTATAATTATATCATGCTCCTTGCAAAACTTCAATAATTATTCCGAAATATATTAATTATATACAAATATCAGATACTTGTTTTGTCTGATTTCACTTGACACTTAACCAATAATAATGTATAATCAATCTGCAAGTGTAACCTTTTGTCAAGTTGGCACGTATATATTTATGAAAGGGGGAATACAGGTGGACGACAAAAAGATTGTCTGTCAGTTGAAAAAGAAAAAGGAGAAAGCACTCTCTGTTCTCGTTGACCGTTATAGTGCTTATGTAAGTACAGTTGTTAGAAATATTGCTGGCAACAGATTGACAGAAAGCGATATTGAAGAAATATCAGCAGATGTTTTCATAATAATATGGCGTAATGCGGACAAGCTTAGATCGGAAAGCCTGCGTTCCTATCTTGCTGCTGTTGCAAGAAACCTTTCAATTGACCGACTTCGCAAATTGCACATTACTATTCCAATCGACGAAATTGAAATATACGACAATACCGATATAGAATTTAATGCAGAACAGCACGACCTTGCTGATGTGTTCAACGCTATTATTGACAAAATGGAACGGCGTGACAGGGAAATACTGCTTCGTCATTACTTCTATTATCAAAAGATACCACAGATTGCACTTGAAATGAATATGAGCCAATCTGCCTGCAAAACTGCTTTACATCGTGCGAGAAATAAGCTGAAAAAGAAACTTATAGAAAGGGGCTACGGAAATGAAAATTAATCTATATGACATATTTTCGGATTACAAGGGCGATTTACCCGATATTTCAGAAGAAAACTGTAATAATGAAAATATAAACCGTATTGTGATGCAGAGAATTAAGAAAAAAACTGTAATTCGAAAAAAATCCAGAATAGCAATTATAAGCATTGCCGCTGCCCTTACTGCTTTATCAGGTATTACAGCTGTTGCATATTCTGAAGGATTTATTCATTTCAAAAATATTTTGCAGCGTACTGAAAATAATCCCTCAATCAGCCGTGATTTACCCCTTGTAAATGATAATGATATTTCATCTATGGAACAGAATATTTCTGAAAATTATATTTTTTTCACCGGTGACGATAATCTGAAAATTTCCACCGCAGGTATGTACTGTGACAATAACACTCTTATGATTGCTGCGGAAATTATATCTGATACTGAAATTCCTGAAAACTCCTTGATTATCCCATATTTTTCGAAAATTGAAAACGGACTTGAAACGCCTCTCTTAAATAAAAGCGGTTTCGGAATGACTTCACAGATTTACAAAGGAGATACTCCAAATACCTACTATACTTCATTCTATCTTACAGAAAAGGATATAGCTGGATGTACAATCAAAATACAGCTTGAAAATATAATATCCGACAGTACATACGATGAAATTCAATCTGCAATTATTGAAGAACAAAACAAATGGCGTGAGGAATTTGACTTTGAAAATCACACAGTTCAGGAATGGAAAGCTTACTGGAAAGCGAATGACTTTGACAGCAGAACATACGATTTTATTTCTGATTATCTTGAAAACTGCAATAAAATATTAAGCGGAAGCTGGACGGCAGAAATAAAAATTCCTGAAAATACCGCAGATACAATTACAGCCGAAAAAGACGGATTTAAGGTTATTGCTGATACCCTATCCTTAACCCTTGATTGTACTGCATCTATTTCGGAAGGAAAATTTGCAGTTCCCGTAATCACAATGAAAGATGATACAGTAGTTCTTACAGCTGGTACAAATAAACTGGAATACTTCATTGATAACGGTATATGCACAGATAATAATTATGAATATTTTGCATCTGTTTTCAGCAATGTTTACAGCTACAAACTCCCCCACCCTGTTGAGAACATAGCAGATATAACTGTTTATATTTTCGGCTATGGGGAAAATGGCATTGAGGCAGAAAGCCATAATATTTACAAATCGGAGGACACCAAATGAAAAAGACAGCTTTAGTTTTATCAATTTTACTTATTTCAGCAGCTGTTTCCTGCGAAAGCAAGACTGTTGAACCACTGCCAAATCACGAAATTTCTACTGAAATACAATCGAAAAATACAGAAATTAAAGAGAAAACAAACATATCCATAGCCTTGGTTCAGAGTGTTGATTATCACACTATATGGCAAGACGTATATCCAAAACTTGAAAAACTGAATAAACAAAGCAATGATTATCACATTGATGTTGAAGTTTATGATTTCGACGAGGGTGATATTCTTGGTGATACCTCTGTTCAGAAACTGTCAATGGAGATTCTTGCAGGAAATGTTCCCGATATTATTTCAGCTACACCATTTCAGCTTGATAAATTCAGAAAAAACGGCTATCTTGCCGATATATCACCTATCATGGAAAAAACAGGAAATATTAAACGTGATGATTTTCTTGATAACGTGATAAACAGTGTCGATGAAAACGGTGAAATACATATTATATATCCTGCTTTTACTATTTATTCGGCAGCTGCCAAAACAGAATTAGTAGGCGATAATGCTGAAAACTGGACAGTTCAGCAGGCAATTGACGCTTATAATTCATTTGACGGCGATTTCCTTGCACAAATGTATACCAAGTATGATATTCGCCATTATTTTTTTGATGGAATGTTAATGAACTGCGTTGATTTTGATAACTATACCTGCAATTTCAATGACGGACTTACTACTGTTATGGAGTTTCTCACAGCTATTCCACCAATGGAAAAACGCTTTGGAACGGTAGTTGGCAGTACTGTTGATAATACGGCTCTTGTCAAGCAAATATGGATTCCGGGTATAAACAGTTACTATTCTAACGAAACATTGTACAATTTTAAAGATGAGCCTATTTCTTTTGTCGGGTATCCTACAGATAACGGAAAGGGAACAATTGTTAAAATTGATACTGCTTTTGGAATAACTTCCACAGGAAAACATCAGGAAGAAGTATGGGACGCACTTTCACAGCTTTTTTTCAATTCTGAAATTCAGAAAGAAATAAGCGACAGAAGTCATGGTATACCTGTGAAAAAATCTGTAATAAATGAGCTTTTTGATTTATCTGAAAATATTGAAAATTCTATAAATGCTCCTGTCACCCTGCCTGACGGAAGCGAAATGAAATTATCAAAAGAACAAAATAATCAGCTTAAAAATTTCATTGAAAATGTGAAAATTGAACCATTTGTAAATACTTATATTGAACATATAATCAAAGAAGAAAGTGACTACGTTTTTGACGGAAATCGCTCTATTGATGAATGTGTCAACATTCTCCAGAACAGATTTGAACTTTACCTGAGTGAAAAACAGTAAAAAATCCCGTCAGAGCCATTTATAGCGGTTCTGACGGGTGTTTTCTTAACCAAATAATTTTTGTACAATTTCAGGCAAATCAGATAGCTGTGTTAAAACTCCCACCGCATTATCAGCTGTTCCAAATCCGTACGCAGCATGTACGAACGCAACTCCAGCCTCTGCGGCAGCATCACAATCCCCTTGTGTATCACCTATATATACACATTTTTCAATTCCTTGACGTTCCATTAAAAGACGTATATTTTCACCTTTGGACTTTCCTGTTCTTCCTGCACATTCAAAATCACAGAATAAGTCCGCAAATCCACATTGCTCCAGATATACTTGAATATATCCGTCCTGACAATTGCTGACTATTCCCAATTCATATTCCTTTGAAAGCATTTCGAGAGTTTCACGCTCGTTTTGATATAATTGTGCCTTATGATTTTGCAGATATGGTTTCTCATAATCAGTACAAAGTCGGATAATCCTCATTTGCTCTTCTTCTGACAATTCAGGCAGCATCATTGCTGCTATAACATCTATAGTTTTCCCCATAAATCTATGCATATCGTTAACTGTAATCTGCTTTGTCAAATTAGTTTTTGTACGAATACATTCATTCCACGCCTCAGTACATTGCTGAGAAGAATCCCACAGCGTGCCGTCCAGATCAAATAAAATTGCTTTTTTCATTATATATATCTCCTGTCTAAATAAATTTACAATTTCCATTATATCATATTTAATAAAATAATACAAGTATAACTACAATCAAAATCGGAATACTAATTTAATAGTGATATTTAAAATTCCGAAATCGGCATTTTATATTGAAGTTTCATCAATGTATACCCATACAAATAATCCGTCATCTGTACTGCACATACGATATATTGAAAATTCCAATATGTATTCGAAATATTTTCTTGTATCTTGACGCAAATGGAAAGATTATGATATAATAGTATGGTACGGAAAAATCGAAATTACGGAGGAATTCGTCTATGGGACATATGATCAGAGCAATCATCGGAAATGACCATGTCATTCGATCAATAGCGGAATGCTGGCTGGTGGAAATGATAAAGCTTCCACAGGAATTCGCCCTCGTATTTCTGAATGACAATCTATTTGATGATATAGAAGAACTGTATGATTTGCAGAATACCTGTGATTATCCGCATTTGAATTACTTGACGGATTCCGTTATTGAGTTTTTGAAAGTGAATTCGTTCAAAGGTCAGCTTCTTTATATGGAAACAGACTACTTCGGCGGATACGGAACGCAAGCGGGCGTGATTTTTGAAAACGGTGACATAGAGTGCGAGCCAATGCATGGTGACGGAACAGTCAATCATCTTTTAAGACTATTAGGCGTTAGAAAGCTTTTGCAAAAAGATGAATTTGACACTTTGGAATTATATAAATATAGACGTATGGATTAAGTGTAAAGAATACTACCCAAAAATCCTTATTATTACTCACGGTGACTATGAAGGCATTGAAGTTGTCAACGCAATTGATTGGCTGTTAGATAAATGATTTATACTATGCACTGCGGCGTAATGCCGCAGTATGATATTTTGTAAATAAAAGGAATGATTATATGATAAGAATAATGTTCGTCTGCCACGGCAATATTTGCAGATCGCCAATGGCTGAATTTATTATGAAAAAACTTGTATCAGATATGGGATATAGTGAGAATTTCTATATTGCTTCAAGTGCTACAAGCACCGAAGAAATAGGAAATTCAGTATATCCCCCTGCTAAATTCGAACTTGCCAAGCATGGCATTGGCTGCAGCGGTAAAACATCTGTACAACTGAAAAAATCCGACTATGAAAAATATGATTATTTCATTGGTATGGATACAGCAAATATTCGCAATATGAACAGAATTTTCGGCAACGATAAAGACGGAAAAATTTATAAACTCCTTACCTTTGCAGGCCGTGGAGATGATGTTGCTGACCCATGGTACAGCAGAGATTTTGAGACTACCTACAGAGATATTGACGAGGGTTGTCGTGGATTAATTGAACACATCATGGAGGAATTATGAAAGAAATATTTGAACGAGTAAGCATAAGAAAATATGAGGATAAACCTGTTGAATCTGATAAAATTCAGCAGATACTAAAAGCCGCAATGGCTGCACCCTCTGCCGGAAATCAGCAGCCATGGGAATTTTATGTTGTTACTGATAAGGAAAAAATCAGACAGCTTTCTCAAATCAGCCCATACGCTGCTTGTGCTGAAAATGCACCTTTGGTAATCGTTCCTTGCTATCGTACAGAGGGATTGAGGTGGAATGAAACTGTATTACTTGACCTTTCTTGTGCAACAGAAAATATGCTTCTTGAAATAACTTCCCTTGGACTTGGCGGAGTATGGCTTTGCGCTGCTCCTTTAGAGGACAGAATGACTAAAACAGAAGCAGTTCTTGAAATTCCTAAAAATCTCCGTGCTTTCGCTCTTATAGCAATCGGATATCCTGCTGAAACACGTAAACAGCAGATGAGATTTGATGAAACAAGAATTCATTACATAAAATGACAAAAATGTAGAGGTTAAAATATATGGCAAGAAGATAATGATAAAATTTTAAAAATAATAGATTGTTTTTATGATAAAAATAAACTCTTTCCAGTAAATTGTCCGATATGTGCCAAAAAAGATGGGCATATATATTTATACAGACACAACATAAACAGTCATTCAGGTGGACTGTGGTTGTGGTGCAGTGCATGTCACCATAGTTCACATTCAAGATATTCATTACCAATTTGGTGGAATAATCTAAATACACTTGATACAAGCAAATTATCTAGTTTCCCAGATTATCTGGAAGAAAATAAAAATGATATAGATGAATGGGTAAATAAAATTAAACTCAGCCTTATGAGGTAAAATAAAAGAGGTACTAAAATGCTTACAAAAGAAGAACTTGATAAATTAACACGAGAACAGCTTATTTCACTTTTGCTTGATGATTCTAAAAATGTTATTGCTATGGACGGTGTATGGTTCCAAGCAATTGAAAAGGAACAGGGCATGGATTCTGCTATGCATTTCGATGAAGAAGCTTGGAAAGTGTACACCAAAGCAGAAGCACGCAGAATAAAAAAGTTCCTCGGTCTTGAGGAACATTGCGGACTTGAAGGCCTTGCACGAGCATTAGCGTATAGAATGGTTGACAGACCTAATCCAAGCGAAACTATTATTAGCGGCAATAAACTTATCTATACCATTAAAGTATGCCGTGTTCAGGAAGCAAGAATCCGAAAAGGCATGCCGCTTCATCCATGCAAAAGTGCAGCAGTTTATGAATACAGCGGATTTGCTGAAACCATTGACGAACGTATCAAATGCAGATGTATCAGCTGCTATCCGGACGTTACCGATACTTCCTGCTCTTGCTCGTGGGAATTCTGGATTGCTGAAGAATGATTTCGTCTAATATTTCTGAATAAAGATGAGGAATTTATATTTCTATAAACTCTTCAAATTAGTTAATTACAACTACATATATTTACAACTATTTTATCGTATATCCAAAAATATATCAATTAGTGTAAAATTGGTGTACTAATCTTTATTCACGTCCAAAATCAAAGCAAAAAACCGTTAGCAATATAGTCTGTTTTAGACTTGCTAACGGTTTTTCTGCATCGCTTAATAACGTATTATAGCCGAAAATAAAATAGGACTATATTAGCAATATAGTCCTAAAAATTTGG
>CALFMA010000430.1 GCA_937880065.1 uncultured Ruminococcus sp. | reverse complement strand
GCTGCCGCACCTATCTGTTTTTTCTTTAATCAAACGGGTTTTTAGAGATGCCCTAAAGAAAAACAAGCCAAGGGATTATGAAATTCTGCTTCAATGGCTTGAAAAATCCGAAAAATTCAACGGTTTTTATATCCTCGGAATTTAACACAACTGCAAGTATTGATTTACATATCACAATTTCAGCAATTTTTGAACTTGCAATACACATAAAAATATGTTATAATAAACGTATCAACAAAATGAGGTGAAGCAATGAAAATAAACTGGAACTCAAAATATACGACAATTTCCGTATACACAATAATTACCTTTTCCGTCTGTGTGTTGATTTATGCCGTATTGTTCAACTTTACAATGATGGGCGACTTTATAAGGAAACTGACGAAAATTCTCGCACCAATAATATGGGGCGTTGTCATAGCCTACCTTGTAAACCCTATAATGAAATGGTTTGAAAGAAAGCTGCAAAAACCAATTGAAAAAAACAGACCACACTTCAAAATCGTGCGAATTCTCTCTTTAACCTTGGCAATGGTTGTTTTCCTTGCGGTTATTGCCGCATTGGGCGCTATAATTCTGCCGCAGGTTATCGAAAGTATAACCACAATTCTCAACAATGTCACCACATATGTCAATAATTTTGAGAAGTGGATTGACTCATTTCTTGCGAAATATCCCGATTTGCTCACAATTGTTGGAAATCAGATTGACAATATTGAAAAGGCTGCTATTGAATTTGCAAATAATATTGTGCCTAAGCTGGGCGATATTATGATGAAAATTACTGACAGCACATTGAGTTTTATCGTCGCTATCAAAGATATTCTCATCGGTATAATTGTTGCGGTTTATCTCCTTTTTGGCAAGGAGCATTTTCAGGCACAGATGAAAAAAATGGTTTTCGGCATTCTTCCCAACAGAGTTGCAGATAAAACTCTCAGCGTATGCGCTCGGACAAACAGCTCCATAAGCGGCTTTATTTCGGGAAAAATCGTGGATTCAATCATTATCGGCTGTCTGTGCTTCGTAACTATGACTATTATGAAATTCGACTTCGTTGTTCTCATTTCGGTTATAGTCGGCATAACAAATGTAATTCCCTTTTTCGGACCGTTTATCGGTGCAATCCCAAGTGCATTGCTGCTCCTGGTGGCTGCTCCAAAGCAGGTTATTCCGTTCCTCATTCTGATTCTTATTATTCAGCAGCTTGACGGAAACGTAATCGGCCCGAAAATTCTCGGACAAACTACAGGTATTTCCGCATTCTGGGTGCTTTTCTCCATTCTCGTGGGCGGCGGCTTATTCGGATTTGCTGGTATGCTTCTGGGAGTTCCCGTATTTGCGGTGCTTTATTCGTTAATCAATGAGCTGATTGACTATCGCCTTGAGGGAAAAAATATGTCCTCGGATACAAATGATTATCTCCCTGAGCGATGCCGTGAAGTTCCCAAAGAGAAAAAAAATTCCCCCAAAAATACCCAAAAAGTTGCAGCAAAACATAATACAAAAACTGAAAAGAAGTAAAAATTTCCCCTTTATCGCTGTGATAAAGGGGATTTTTGCAATATTTATTTTTTCTTTATGGGATGTCTTATGACGGTTTTCAGCTTATCGGGTGAACATTTTCTCGGGTCAGACAAATAAATTTCGTGGTGAAATCTGCCCTCGGAAAAATCCTCAATATAGCCATTTTCATCAAGAAAGCGTTTCATCTGCTCTATGCTTGCAGGCTCGTCGTCATATGAACCCTTATGCATAATCTGAACGCATAATCCCTCAGACATTTTCATAAGCCTTGCCTTTGACAAATCAAGGGCATGCTTTTTCTTTTTGAGAACTAATTTTGCCTGTTCAAACACTTCTTCCGTAACAAATTCAGGCTGACGAATCATTGAAATCCACTTTAATTTATCTTTATCAGTGACGTTCATTCCATCAAAATCCACACCGTCAACCTGCCATAGTCCCTCCAAAGGCGGCACTACATATTCAAAATATCCAGCAGGCTGTGTAACGTTCATTTTTGACATTTTAATTGCGTATGACAAGCCGTAAAGAACCTCAATTGCCGCCTTGTATTCGGGGCAGCTGTTAGGGTTTCCCTCGCCGTCTAATGCAATAAAAATCATTTCTGGAACTTCAATAATCGACGGTTTCGTTTTCGGCTGATACAATTCCTTGTATGCCTTTTTGTAGTCAAGTTTGTCCATTTTGTTTCCTTTCCGAAGTAAGCTTTTATTCTATAAATTCAATATCGTTTATTGGTCCAATGGAATAAGGTCGGATTTTTCATAACGATTGTGACCTTGTAAACTCTTTTTATATTTCCAACATCTAATAGCGTCCTCTAAACTTTTTCCTTGATTATCTTCAAAGAAATCACGAACATATGTATTATACTCAAATTGTTTATCTATTGTTGTTTTCCCTTTTTTCTTTTCTTCTGAAATACGATAGTATGCTTCAATAGCATCTTTGTATGTTTTTCCTGCATTATTTTTCAGCCATTTCTGAAACAAAACATTGAAAGAAAATGCTTTACCGATTTTCTCTTTGAAAAAGGTTCTATGCTTTTCGGAGCATACAAAGTCGGGTTCAATTATACTGTCCTCAGCAATCTGACCAATGTTTACCGATGTTTTTCTTTTAACAGATACTTTTAGAATTTTACCTGTATCAAGATAATATGCAATTCTTTCTGTTAATTCAATCTTTCCGCCCGAAACAGGCAAGTTGTTTTCACGGCAGAAAGTAATAAGCTCTTCCTTTAAATAATAAAAGCTTAGAAATGTTTTTGAATCCAATTCATTATTCAGATCAGGTCTTTCATTCATCATTATGCTCCTAACCCTGTCTTTCTTTTAAATAACTGCTGTTTTCAAAATTCCAACGCTCAATATACGGCTTATTATCCTCATAAATCCACGCAGAAACAAGTTTAGGTGTAATTTCAAGAACACATTCCG
>CALFMA010000429.1 GCA_937880065.1 uncultured Ruminococcus sp. | reverse complement strand
CGGCAACGATAGTGTAAGCAACCGCACAGATGAACTTTTCAATAAGTTCCTCGATAATCTTCTTTGAAAGGGCGATATTTGTCTTTGGACCCGGTGTGCAGTACACAACATTTGTATCAAGAACTTTACCTGTAGCGTCAATTACAGCAACCTTACAGCCTGTACGATAACCTGGGTCAAGTCCGAGAATTACGCTGTTTTTAAGCGGCGGCTGAAGAAGGAGCTGACGGAGATTTGATGCAAATACCTTGATTGATTCCTCAGCGGCATTTGCTGTCATTTCTGAACGGATTTCACGCTCAATTGAGGGGAAAATCAGTCGCTTATAGCCGTCCTCAGCGGCAGCACGTACAAGCTCACCGCAGGCATTGTTAGCCTTTACGTATTTAGCTAAAATTATATCAGTTGCAACTGTTTCGTCAAGAACAATTGATACCTTCAAGAAGCCCTCTTTTTCGCCTCTGTCAAGGGCAAGTACACGGTGATTTGCCACACTTGAAACGGCTTCGGAATAGTCGTAATAGTTTGTGTAAACGCTTTCAGCCTCGGCATCAGCAGCCTTCGAAACCATAGTTCCCTTGTCATTTGCGGCTGAACGGAGCTTTTTACGGAGTTCCGCATCATCTGAAATATCCTCAGCAATAATATCCATTGCACCCTGAATAGCAGCGGCAGCGTCGGGAACTTCCTTTTCCTCATTTACAAAAGCAGCAGCCTCGTCCTCGGGATTTGTGGAATTATCCTGTGCCATAATAATAACTGCAAGAGGTTCAAGTCCCTTTTCACGGGCAATGCTTGCTCTTGTACGTCTTTTCGGCTTGAATGGGCGGTAAATATCCTCCACCTCAACGAGAGTAACAGCGGCGGAAATTGCATTTTCAATTTCGGGAGTCATTTTCTCCTGCTCAGTAATAGCTGTGCGAACTTCCTCCTTACGCTTTTCAAGGTTGCGGAGGTATGTGAGTCTGTCGGAAAGTTCACGGAGAATCTGGTCATCAAGAGAGCCTGTAACTTCCTTACGGTAACGGGCAATAAATGGGATTGTAGCACCCTCGTCAATGAGGTTTACCGTGTTGTCAACCTGCTCTTGTCTGAGTGAAAATTCCTGTGCTAAGGTTTTGTTAATATCCATAATTTATCCTTCCTTTATCTGATTATCCGATGATTGATTTATTCTGTCTACCCAAGAAAACATCGTCTTTGCAATGTCCCTGTAAACGGTGATATTATTTTTCTCATTGAGAATTTCGTGCCGCATATTGTCAAAAAGTCGGTGAGAAATGCTGTCATATCCCATTTTGCGGAGTTTGTCAACAGCCTTGTAGAATTTCTTTTCCGACAGCATAACGGGGTCTTTTTTTCCCGATAAAAAGCGTATAGGCAGCTGTGGGGAAGTGACTTTCCAGCCACGTCTGCTGTATGCCTCTTTCAGCATATACATAAATGATTCGTAGGCACTTAAAGTATACACATAATTTGAAAGGGGATTAGCATTAAGTTCCTCTACAATTTCCTTGCGGCTTGTAAGCCATGAACGTGGAGTTGTGCCGAATCCTTTATTGAAAAGCTTTTCTGCGGCAGCTTCAACCTTGTTGATTTTATTTCTCAAATCTCCGCCCTTTGAAATTGCCGAACCGATCGCACGGACGGGAGCGCTGAGTGAGCTGTATGGCGGAGTTCCAAGGAGAATAAGTCCGTCAATTGCATTGTCATTTTCTTTAAGGAAACATCTTGCACCAATAGAACCCATACTATGACCAATCATAAAGCAGGGAAGTACGGTATATTCCTCGTGAATAATTCTGTTAAGCTGTGCAATATCCGCAACTAAGCCCTCTCCGCCGTTTTCATACATAAAGCCTAAATCCCCCTCCTCACGGATACTGTGACCGTGGCCACGGTGGTCGTGAATAACGGAGATAAAGCCCTGTTCTGCGAGATAGTCCATAAAGTCGTAGTAGCGTTCCTTATATTCGTTCATACCGTGAAGAATCTGAACAACGCCGTAGATGTTGCCCGAAGGAACAGCGGCAACGGCGGATATATTCAATCCGTCAAAATCCGATATAAAACTTAAATCTTTTAATCCTGCATTTATCATAAATTCACCTATTATGTCATTGGCTGTGGGGGTTACCCTGTTTGTGAAATATTGCTGCTCAAAAAAGCAACTATTACTATTTTACCACATTACAGAAAAAAATGCAAGTTTTTTTATAAAAAAGCCGTCAGCCCTCAACTTTTTTGCGTTCTATCCGCCCCTGCAAAAACATCTTCCATCAAAATATTACAAATTGTTACAATTATTGAAATCCCTTGCATTTTATGTAATTATTGTGTAAAATATAAGTAGGCGTATTTATAAGGACAGAGGCTATTCAAATTATACTGTAACCCTTTTGTAACCTTTCCGCCCAAAATTATCCGCAAAGAAAAATATAGCGGAAAATAAGGGCATCTCTAAAAACTCGTTTGATTAAAGAAAAAACAGATAGGTATGACAG
>CALFMA010000428.1 GCA_937880065.1 uncultured Ruminococcus sp. | reverse complement strand
AAACACTGCAATATCGGCAATTGTCAGCTTTCCGTCCCTGTTGACATCGCCCATTGTCACTTTCTGTGGATTGTCGCTGTAATGCTTTATGAGATAAACCGAAGTTGTAACCTTATCATTGAAATTTAAGTCAAAGGTTTTTTTCTGATAATCCCCTGCGATTTCATACTTGTAAAATCTGCCGTTTTCATCGGTGTGATATTCGTCATTGTAAACAAGGGTATAAAGGTAATCCTTAGACAGTTTCTCGAAAACAATTACACTATCCTCGGTTATCTTCCAGCTTTCTATTTCCTTTTCCTCACCCTCGCCCTCAATGGGTTTTGCAGTAAGAACGAATGTTCCATTTGTTTCGGTGAAAGGCGTATTTGTGGAATAATCCACAAATTTCAGACTCAATATGCCAAATCCCTTGGGCTTTACCTGATTGAACTGTGTATATTCATAGTTCAGCCAATCTTCATCACTTTCAAGAATTTCAGATTTTTCGGGATACAGATACTGCCCTGCTTCAACGTATCCTTTATTATTTGTTTTTGTATAAAAGACAAGTTCTTCTTCAAGACACCATTGAATCGACTCATTTCCCTTATCGTCAAACCAATAAAAATAATTCGTCATTCCTCCGCCGCCGGGCTTCTGGTCGGGCAATATGTGGTACTCGTTAAGCTTATACATAATGTCAAGGTAGTCATCGGCACTGTCAATTATCTCCTGCACCTTTTCCATTGTAAGTCTTGGAGCGTCCTCGTCAATTGCACCTAAAAGCTCCATTCTGCGGCGATAATAGCCGTCAAGTTTTTCAAGTCTTTCAAGTTCCTTTCGGGTTTCCTCTGAAATAGAATTATTTCGGCGAATGTTAACTGTTATATCAATAACATCCTGATGCTCAGTTCCCTCATATCCAATGTAAATACTAATATGCTCAACACCGGCAGAAAGTCCCGTAAGTTTCATATCCTGAGTGACAACCGCCCCGTCTTTCATTGTTGACGGAGAAAACGAGATATAATTAATTTCGGGCATATCAGGCTCAACAGGCATAACAAGCTGCACCGTTTCGCCCTCAAACAGCTGAATTTCGGGGTTTTCATCATCGTCCTCACAAACGATAATTTCCCTCATACCCTCGTCATTAACCGTTTCACGCACTATCTCATTGTACTCAATATACTCATGGTCTATATCCACACCGTTTTCCACAAACTCCGATTTTTCGGGATAAAGTTCCTGCACTCCGATAACAGTACCGTCATCGGCTATTTTTGTGTATGCTATAAAATTTTGTTTGCGGATAAGGGATATTACCTCATTTCCCTTATCATCTAACCAGTAGCAATATGTTTCATTTCCGATGTTTGACACAGCGTCGGGATAAACCACATAATTATTGATTTTTTTGAATATCTCATCACGATTTTCGCTGCTGTCTATAAATTCCTGTAATTTCTCCATTGTAAGCCTTGGAGTGTCCTCGTCAACTGCCCCCACAAGTTCCATTTTTTTGCGGCGATAATTAACGTATATGAACTCGTTAAGGCGGTCAAGGCGACTGCGGTTTTCCTCTGAAATTTCATCATTATACAGAACATTTACAGCAAGTTCATATCCCGTCTCAACATTATCATTTTTATTTCTTACGGAAACGATTACCTTATCTTTTCCCGATTTACAGCCAACTAATTTACCTGTAGAGGAAACGATTGCACATCTGTTATAGGAATAATACTGAACGTCCTCCAAGTCGTAAAGTGCAGAATCAGACTGAAAATCAAGCTGCACCGTTTCGCCCTCGGTGAGATTAATTTCAACTATTTCCCCATTGTCATAGAGGGGCAGAATTTTCATATACTGATTATCCCCTGCATTTACGGCATTGGTGCTAAAGCAAAGGCAATTCAGCGACAGCGTCAAACCAAGCAAGATTGACAGTATTTTTCTCATGGTGATACCTCCTTAAAATGATTGTTAAAACGTCCATAGGATACACCTATCCTTATACTGATTGTACCATACATATAATAGCTTGTCAACCGTCATTTTAGCCGAAATACAGCCAAATAATCTGTATATACCGCTGAAAAATCAACTGTCGTCAATAATTGGCAGAGATGTCCTTTAGGGCATCTCTAAAAACCC
>CALFMA010000427.1 GCA_937880065.1 uncultured Ruminococcus sp. | reverse complement strand
CATATTTGGAGTTGTTTTTCTATTCTTTCTGTCAACTATCTATTGTATCATAACATTTTGTAAAAAAAGCGGCAGTCGCAAAACTACCGCTTTTATTAAATATCAGAGTTATGATAATTCTATATCATCAAGGTTGATTTCGGGAATTTCAACATCATCCATGTCAATGTCAAAATCCTCGTCCCAGTAAATGTCCATATCATCTGAGAATTCTTCATCCCAGTAAATATCGGAATCATCTATGAATTCTTCACTATCCCAGTCGTAATACTCCTCGTCAAAGTCGAACTCCTCGTCAACCAAGCCGTAGTCGTCCTCCCACGCATCGTAGGTGTAGTAAATGCTGTCACCGAATTCAACAGCAAGTTCATCTGCTGTTGCCTCGTCAAGACCAACATTCATAAGGACTTCCTTTGCGAATTCAACCATTTTTTCCTGCTCAACATAGTCGCTTGGGAAGTCAGCGTCTTCGCTGTAAATATCATATGCTGCGGATTTGTCGGGGAGTGAAGGTGCTTCACCGCTTCCCACAGAGAGTGTTGCTGCGATTTTTCCGTAATTTACGCCCTCAACAACAATATCAGTTGAAACAGTCTGTGAATTTTCATCTGCTGTAAGTGCAAGATTATATTTCTGATCCTCAACTTCAAATGAGATGTTGCCTGAAACGTAGCCCTTTTTCTCGTTTACAACTGTGATGTTGTCGAGATTTACTACAGCTTTCTCATCTTCTGCAAGGACAGTAATTGTACCGTCATAGGAATTTTTGCTTTTTTCGGAAAGAGCGATGTCGATACGTGCTTCTGCATCGGTTTCATATTCAACTGTAACAAATTCTCCACGGATTTCAGACTCTTGCTTGCCGTAAATAAGACGCATACTTTCGCCCTCGGCTTCGTCCTCTGTTGCGGAAATACCACGGAAAGAGCCTGTTGCGTCAATATATGTCTTGATTGTAACAGCTTCATCGGAAGATTCCTCGCTCAATGAATTAAGCGCTTCGTCAAGACCTGCATCGTAATCCTCAGCAGTAGCTAACTTTGTACGGTCAACTACGATTTCCTTGATAAGTGAGTCATTTTTAATCTCGTTAATGAATTTTTCAGCAATTTCATTGGCTTTTGTCTCTGTGATAGTCATTTCAGCTACTGTATATTTTACAGTAATATCGCTGATTGCAATTTCTTCCTTTTTCTCAAGTTCAATATCAGAAACACATTCACTAAAAAGATTTGTATATTTTACAATAAGAGTTTCCAGTTCCTCGGGAGTGATAATTTCCTCGGGATTAGTTGCCTGTGCATTTAATTCTTCAAGTTCTGTTTCATTCAAAACAGATGAACTCATAATCCATTGTTCTGAAAGACCGGGCAAACGGAAGAAAACATCATAAGCGCTGTAGTCTGCTGCCATTTCTGTGGAGATAACATTTTTATCATTTACCTCAGCAAAAATATCTGCATTTAAAATATTATCCTTTATTACAGATGTAACGCCCAGAGTCACGCTGTTCAAATCGGGCAGCATATTATCTGTTTCCTCGTCAAGCAATGCCTTTGCGTCATCGGAAATATCGTACTTTAACTTTAAATCATAGGATAAACCGTTTTTATATTCCTCAATATATTCACGGTAAGCTTCTGAAATCTGTGAAGCCGCTTCGTTTGAATTTTTTTCTAAAACCCATGAGTAGTATTCATCGGGCTTGCTGATAGTAAGCTTGACCTGATTTTTCACAAGGTCAGACATATTATATGCAGCAATTCCGCCGCCTACAGCCACAGCAAGAACACCTGCGGTAACTCCGCCTATAACTGCCCCCGTATGCTTTTTGGCAGGCTCAACACCTGAAACCACATCGCCTGAATAATTGTAATCCATATCCGCCATAATAATACTCCTTCTTCTTAGATATTATACCTATACCTATATCATATTTTTACCGTGATATATGACTGATTTATCACGGTAAAATAACTATATCACAGTAATGTCGATTTGTCAAGAGAAAAAAGCGAATTTTTACAAATTTGTAATAATTTGAAAAATCTTGAAAAAATATGAAAAACGATGAAAAAGAGAGATAAATTCAAAAAAATACTATAAAACACATCAAAACGTCCTAAGATGACACTTGAAGTTCACGTGAACTTGTGATATAATCATATCATCGGTTGAGAAAGAGGTGTGACAATGTTAAAAACAATTCCCGGTACATCAATAACATTTTCAGAGCAGGGCAGATATACAGCTTTTTCGCTGATAGCTCCTATACTCGACGCAACAGGAGGTCTTACACTTTCACAGCTTTCAAAGCTTACGGCTCTTGAAGGCTCCACAATCCAGAACTGGATTAAGCGTGGCTGGGTATCATCTCCGAAAGGTAAGAAGTATACCGAAAAGCAGGTTATACGAATTATTCTTATCAATATGCTGAAAGGTGTTATGAGGCTTGAACAGATTGCCAATCTTATGACTTATATCAATGGTGATGTGGAAGATACCTCAGATGACATCATTGATGATGTGAAACTTTATAACATCTTGTGCAGAATTATTTTCACAGCTGTTGACGAGGGTGCATTTGAACCGAACCACATAAGAGAGCTTATTGCAAAAGAGCTTGTGGATTGTGCTTCGGAAATCAACTTCGGTGAGGATAAGCTTTCAAAGGCTATGTACATTATGGTAATGGCTTACAGAAGTTCTTGCCTCAAAAACGAAATGGAAAAGGGATTAGCGGAGATAGAAATTCTTTAACCGAAAAGAATAAAGGGGAAAAAATATAGGAATTTCGGGGAATCGGGGGCGATGATATGGAATATTGGGTAAAGCTTGAAAATACCGACACCGGTGCAGCAAAGGGGTTGTGCATCGGGCTTGGTATTGGTGCATTGACGGGGTGTGTTCTTCCTTGGGGACTGTTCATAGGGGTATGTGCAGGAATGACATTAGGAACAACAGCCGGTGCATTGATTGGATTGTGCAGGGATTACAAGGATATACATAAGGATTTAAGGGGGAATCAAATTTAGGGTTATTGGACAAACAGGGGTTATGATAAAGGATTATTGGGTACAACATCAAGGAAATGACACAAGGGGTTATGATAAAGGATTATTGGGAACGACATCAAGGAAATGACATAAGGGGTTATGATTAAGGATTATTGGGAACAACATCAAGGAAATGACATAAGGGGTTATGATTAAGGATTATTGGAGAAGTTGTGAAGCGATAGGGGTATCGCTTTACTAAAAGGGGAAAAAGAGGAAAAGTTATGGCATTCAACGAAAGATTTATTAAAGTACACAAAGAAGGCGTTCTGAACTATACAGAAATATGGATTGACAGGGTTACAGGGGTAAATTATCTCTTTCATAAGGACGGTTACGGCGGCGGTTTGACAGTTTTGCTTGACAGCGATGGAAAGCCGATTGTAACACCTCCCGAAAAAATGAAAGAACTACACATTAACTAACAGGAGAAAATTATGGGAACTTATCAAGAAATCAGAAGAGATGGTACAGTTAAGAAAAGCGGCTCGGGTAAAATCGTAGGCGGATGTATTGCAGCAGTTGCGGCAATTATAGTTGCCACAAGCTCATTTACAATCGTCCCCGCAGGTCACACAGGTGTTATCCTTACTCTCGGCAAGGTTTCAAATACATCTTATTCCGAGGGCTTTCATCTGAAAGTGCCGTTTGTTCAGGAAGTTGAAAAAATGTCAAACAAAATTCAGGTCTATGAAACACCTGCATCGGCAGTTTCAAAGGACTTGCAGACAGTAAGCTCAAACATTGCAGTAAACTACAGACTTGTAGCCGACAAGGCAGCTGATATGTATCAGAATGTCGGCACGGATTATCAGACAGTACTTATTTCCCCTGTCGTACAGGAATGTATGAAATCAGCAACAGCAAAATATACCGCTGAACAGCTTATCACAGAGCGTACAGCTGTTGGTGATGAAATCAAGGCGGCTCTTGATACAAAGCTTAATAGCTACGGTATTTATATAGAAAAGTTCAACATCGTAAACTTTGACTTCTCCGCTGAATTCAACACAGCTATTGAAGCAAAGCAGGTAGCTGAACAGAATTTGCTCAAAACAAAAACCGAGCAGGAGCAGGCAATAACTATTTCCGAAGCACAGGCTAAGCAGAAAGTTATTGCAGCTGAGGCAAATGCTAACGCAATCCTCAAAGAGGCAGAGGCACAGGCTGAGGCTAACAGACTTCTTGAAGCGTCCCTTTCCGACAAGGTTATAGCTTATGAGCAGATTACAAAGTGGAATGGCGAAATGCCTAAGGTTGTAAGCGGTGACAGCAACGGAATGCTTATCAACATTGACCCGGAGGATTTAGGAAAATCTTCTTCCTACGTTCCTCCCACACAGCCGACAACTCAGAATGACACAGCAGAATAAAACTCTTAAATGATAGGGGTATCAGATATGAGATTTTATAAAAATAACGGATTTTCAATTGGTGAATTTATGGCAGATTTAATTGAAGGTGCATTAGAACTTTTCTTTGAATGCATATTCTGAAAATCTTCCGTGAATATATTGATAAGGGATTTTAAATCAAAGCTGTTAGCTGTGAGCCTTTAGCCATTAGCTAATGGTATGGGAAAGTTTTGTAGGGGCTGCCTTTTGCAGTCCGAAACAGAGGTGAATATTATGGCATATCCTATAAAAGATGAACGATGTCCGTACTGCGGCAACTTTGAATTTGTCAAAGCCTTGACGCAGGGACAGGGGTGCGTTTTTGGGATAGAAAATCAATGGGGATTAGGACAGGCACTGCATCATATCATATGCAGACGCTGCGGAAGTGTTGTAAGAAGTTATGTTAGAAATCCCGAAGCTCTTTTAAAGAAAAAGGACAGACGTATCTAAAACTTTTAGTCAGCACGAAAATTATGGCAAACGCCAAAAGATTTTGTCGTTTGCTATATATGATATAACGACTTTGGGGAAAGTCAACACAAACCAAATCAAAAAAATTAAAAAAAGGTGGTTATTTATTATGGAAGAAGTATTAGCAGGAATGGCAGCGTTTTTAGGAATTGTTTTAGTTATTACGCTTGTAGTGGTAGTTATTACAATAATTGCGAACTGGAAACTCTTTGAAAAGGCAGGAGAGCCGGGTTGGTCAGCAATTATTCCTTTCTACAACAGTTATCAAATGGCAAAAATCGGCACAGGTGATGAGAAACTTTGTTGGACTTTTGTAGGTTTATCAATTGCAGACACTGTTTTGGGAAACATTAAAAGTGACAACGGAGCATTTAAGGCGATAGCTTTACTTGTTTCATTGGCATTGCTTGTAATATCATGCTATGTATGCTACAAATACACACAGTCATTCGGTCAGTCAACAGGAATGTGTATTCTTGCAATTTTCTTTGCTCCCATTATCTATATGATTATGGCATTCAGCAGCAGCACAGAATAAAAAAGGTGCTAATGTAGGAAGTATTGAAAATGCAATTCCGGGTGATATTGTATGTTACTCAGGTCACGTAGCGCTTTATATCGGTAAC
>CALFMA010000426.1 GCA_937880065.1 uncultured Ruminococcus sp. | reverse complement strand
GCTGAAATTGTCAGAGAAGTATTCAATCTGTATGTGCAAGGGTATGGACTTACTACCATAGCGAAGATGATGAATACAAAGGGCATTAAATCTCCCGAATACTATCAGCGACGCAGAATTGCAGATTGGCGACCTGAAATATCAAAGAGATATTTATGGGCACAGACATCTGTAAAACGGATACTGACAAATGAATTGTATATCGGAGTTATGGTAAATCATAAGACAGTAACCAATAAAATCAAAAAGACAAAGACAATTATTCCACCCGAAGAACAATTCAGGCATGAGAACTTCTGTGAACCGATTATAGAAAAAAGCGTATGGGATCAGGCGCAGTTTCTGTTATCGCAAAGAGCTGTGATACATCCACGCTCAAAGAAAGGGAACAAGCTTCACAGATATGCAGGAATAATAAAATGTGCTGACTGTGGTGCAAGTCTGATAGCAAAGAAACGCAAATTGAAAGGAAATGAATATATTGAATACACCTGCAACAGTCATCACCGATACGGCAAGGAATACTGTACACCACACACTGTGAGAGAAAAACAGCTTGATGAACTTGTAGTTGATGAAATAAGACAGCTTCATGAATATATTTTATCCGAGAGTGATAAATACGATAAGATAGTTCGTGACTGGAATCAGAAGAAACCGTTATATGACAAACAGATTGAGAATCATGAAAAGTCAATAAACGGATTAAACAGACAAATCGAAGAGCTTATCATAGAGAGGATATCAGACAGGGAACACGCTGATATTTACAACAGGATGATAGCCGAACGAGAATCACAGATACAGGAACACAAAAAGAAAATAGATGAATGTCGGGAATATGATAAAATCAGCAAGGAGAAACACAAAAACTATCACAAGGCTTCACAGGTTATTCAAGGAATAATCGATGAAGGGATAATAACCGACACGAACCTGAGAATGCTTGTACATCAGGTACGCATTCATCAGAATGAAGATAAATCATTGGACATCAGATTTAAAATGAACGGAAACTGGAGTGGAGGTGTGGCGGTTTATGTTGAGCCTGATACTGATGATCAAATAATATGAGCATAACATTAAAAAGGCTTCCCGATTATTTCGAGAAGCCTTGCTTTTTGGTGCGGATAACAGGACTTGAACCTGCAAGAACTTTCGTTCACATGGACCTGAACCATGCGTGTTTGCCAATTTCACCATATCCGCATATTATTCTGAACCCGTATTTTTACTCGGTCGGGCTCTTTCACCGAGGTGGATTTCATAAGAAATTATACCACTCAACTGCTGAGATGATGACGAAATGAATAAATTCAATAGCGTGACGCTACCCGAAGCCAGCGCGTCTGCCTATTCCGCCATATCCGCTTATTTTTTGAATCCGTATTTTTACTCGGTTGGACTCTTTTGCCGAGGTGGATTTCATAAGAAATTGTTCCACTCAACTGCTGAACCTATGACGAAATCTTTTATAGCCAGCTTGACTCTTGTGGTACCCGAAATTTTCTGTTCGCATTAGCTCACAAAATTTCGACCACTACGCCTTTACTCTAATCGCTTCATCTGCCACAGGCAGCGCTCAGTCGTAAAGCTACCTATTCCGCCATATCCGCATATTGCTTTAATATTATACCATATTTTTAGGATTTTGTCAATAGGTGCATATATATTTATATTTTTTACTCAATCATTCAATAGTATCTCTAAAACGAAACAGGCGGCATATAGCCGCCCGTTATGTGTGAATTATCAGTCTTTCTTTTCTTCCTCAGTTTCAGCTTCATCGCTGTCTGCTTCATCAATCACAAGATCGTCGCAGTCAAACTCAAGAAGTTCATTGCAGTTAGGGCAATTGATAGAGCCTTCCTCAATCATACCCTCGTCAATGAGAATTGTATCACCGCAAGAGGGACAAGTAATTTCATAAAGCTCATCATCATCGAAATCAAAGTCCTCATCGTCGTCAAAACAATCATCACAATCGTCTAAATCGTCATCAAAATCGTAATCGTCCTCATCTTCGTCATAGATATCATCCTCAACCTGACCAAGGTCCTGATCAAGAATATCGCAAAGCTCAGTAAGCTCGTCTACCTGTGACTGGAGATCCTCCACATAAGCAACCAACTCATTCATAACGTCAGCCATCTGAATAAGAGCCTTGCCCTCCTTAGTGGAATTGTCGATGTCAAGACCGTCAAGCAGTCCCTGTAAATAAGACATTTTCTCAGTAAGCTTCATAACAAGCTCCCCCTTTCATTAAATCAAAATTTTATAGCAAAAGCAGATAAGTTTTTTTGAAGTTCCCTTATGCTCTTGACATATACTCGCCTGTACGAGTATCAACCTGAATCTTTTCGCCCTCGTCGATAAAGAGAGGAACCTTAATCTCTGCACCTGTTTCAAGTGTAGCAGGCTTTGTAGCATTTGTAGCTGTATCGCCCTTGAATCCGGGATCTGTCTGTGTTACAACGAGTTCAACGAAGTTAGGTGGCTCAACACCGAAAACATTGCCCTTATATGAGAGAATCTTACAGATCATTTCTTCCTTAACAAACTTGAAGTTGTCGCCGAGAACTGATGCGCTGATAGGAAGCTGCTCATAAGTTTCCATATCCATGAAGTAGTAAAGGTCGCCGTCATTGTAGCTGTACTGCATATCCTTTCTCTCAACGAAAGCTGTAGGGAACTTAGCTGTAGGGTTGAAAGAAGTTTCAACAACTGAACCTGTGATTACGTTCTTGTACTTTGTACGAACGAAAGCTGCACCCTTACCTGGCTTTACGTGCTGGAACTCAACAACCTGAACAACCTGTCCGTCAAGCTCAAAAGTTACGCCGTTTCTGAAATCGCCTGCTGAAATCATAAATAAAAACCTCCGAATATTAAATGATAATAAATTAAATTTTTCGGTATACAAATAACAATACACATTGTCAACCGCAAATCATTAATATGTACTATTATACCATATTTCCGTATATTTTGCAATACCTTACGCAAATTATTATAAAGATATTATATTTTTTGCACTTTTTGTCAGATTTATACATCCATTTTCGGTTAAAATGACAAAATCTTCAATCCTCACACCGAATTTTCCTGCAATATATATGCCCGGTTCAATGGTTATAACCGTTCCCTTTTCGAGATTTTTCTCGTATGAGGGGGCGGCATTGGGCTGCTCGTGAATTTCAAGACCTACGCCGTGACCGAGGGAATGACCGAAATATTCCCCATAGCCTGCATCACAGATGTGCCGTCTTGCTATGCCGTCAAGTTCTTTTCCGCTTATGCCAGCCTTAGCGGCGGCAATTGCCTTTTCCTGTGCAGTCAGAACGATGTTGTAAATCTTCTCCATTTCCTCATCGGGAGTGCCAACACAAACAGTTCTCGTCATATCGCTGTGGTAACCGTTATAGACCGCACCGAAATCCATAAGAACGAATTCGCCCTTTTCCACTTTTTTATCCGAGGGAACACCGTGAGGCATTGATGTGTTTTCCCCTGCAAGAGCAATTGTGTCAAAAGAAATTCCCTCCGCACCCTTTTCAAGCATAAGCCTGTCAAGTTCAAGGGCAATTTCACGCTCCGTCACACCCTCCTTGATAAAGCCGAGAATATCGTCAAATGCCGACTCTGCAATTTCCTGTGCCTTGCGGATATACTCCATTTCCTCCTCGTCTTTTATCATACGAAGCTTGTTTATGGAGTTGCTCAAAACGTCCGTTTCAATTATATCAACGCATTTCAGGTGCTTTTTCATCACATTGAGTCTGCTTACGGTTACATCCATAGCCTCAATAGCAAGATTTTTCACACCCTCCTGTCGGAGAAGTGCGGAAATTTCCTTGTAAAGCTCCTTAGTTTCAATAACCTCGGCAGTTTTTACCGTTCCCCTTGCCTTTTCGATATAGCGGAAATCAATGAGCAGATACGCTTTATTTCTGAACGCAAGAACTGTTCCTGCGGAGGATTTCATACCCGTGAAATAGCGTCTGTTTATGTCAGATGTAATGAGAACGCTCTCCACATTGTCGGGAAGAAGTCCAAAAAGTCTTTCAAAACGTCCCATATCAAAGCTCCGCCATTGCCTGAACTGCAAGGTAATAGCTCATAAAGCCAAGTCCGCAGATACTTCCCTTGCAAACGGGAGCGATTACGGAATTTGCACGGAATTCCTCTCTTGCGTCAATATTGCTTATATGCACCTCAATTACAGGAATTTTTATAGCTGCAATAGCGTCACGGATAGCATAGCTGTAATGGGTATACGCACCTGCATTTATGATTACGCCGTCAAAGGCTGTACGTGCAGCGTGAAGCTTATCAATGATTGATCCCTCGTGATTTGACTGGAAAATCTCACATTCCAAGCCCTGTTCATTGGCACGGTCAATAATATTGCTGTTCAGCACATCAATTCCTGCACTGCCGTAAACTCCGGGTTCACGCTCCCCCAAAAGATTTAAATTCGGTCCATGTATAACTAAAATTTTCTTAATCATATTTACTCCTTTAAATGAAAAAGCGGACGAAAAATCGCCCGCTTAAATTTCATATGCTGTAAGATTAATACTTACGCTTACGAGCTGCCTCAGACTTCTTCTTACGCTTTACAGAAGGCTTCTCATAATGCTCTCTCTTACGTACTTCAGCAATAACGCCGTCCTTAGCACATGATCTCTTGAATCTCTTAAGAGCTGTGTCAAGTGACTCGTTCTTACCAACACGAACTTCTGCCATTTACCTTTTCCCTCCCTTGTTCAGAGGTTGCCCACAGGAAACCCCGGAGCTATATGCTAATCATCCTTGCGGATGTCAGTCAACGATACCTCATACTATAAACGAATATAACATTATTTTACCACATTTTGCCCCGTATGTCAAGCATTTTTTAGTTATTTCAAAAATTCGTTATTTTGCAACAATATTAACAAGCTTATTTGGTACATATATCTGTTTTACGATATTTTTACCCTCAATTGCAGCCTTTACAGCCTCGTCAGACATTGCCATTTCCATTACAACGTCCTTATCCTCGTCAACAGCAATGTTAAGCTTTGCCTTAACCTTTCCGTTAATCTGCACAA
>CALFMA010000425.1 GCA_937880065.1 uncultured Ruminococcus sp. | reverse complement strand
ACGCCGGCACGATGACCGCCATAGCCTTTATGTCGTGGGCGGTGCATCGCTGGATGTTGCTGCCTATGTTCCTCGTGGCGGCACTCATCAGCTACTCACGCATCTATCTGGCGTGCCACTTTCCTGTGGATATCGCTTTGGGTGCGGCTCTGGGTCTTACGGTGGGAGCCTTGATGCTGCTTCTCTACTGCTTTATCCATCGCCGCTACCTCACACCGCAATTGAAAAAGATGTAAAAGAAAAATATCATTATTTTGATTGCATCAAACAAATCACTATCACTTTTGGATAACAGTTTCTCCAAGGATTTAACATTACCACTTTCTGTGTAGGTCCTTACCGCATACGTCCAATCTTGCAGTTTTGAATAGTCGGTCAGTTCCACAATGGGCGCAACATTTGTTTTTTTATCCCTGCCCTCGTAGTTGCCGTATGATATGTGTTCAACAGTTACGTTTTTGAAGAGTTTCACGTAGTTTATGAATACAATCAAAAACATCGGCAAATATCTGAAACTATGGGTGATGTCCACAAAAAGACAGATGTCATTATCTTGCACCTCTTTAACCAAAAGGTTGTAAAGATCAGAAAACAAAACCCAAATATCCTTTTCAGACTCGTCGGAGATGTCAATGTCTTTGTAGTTGAAAACGACACCTTCTTTTGCTTTCTTCTTTTTTACAGACCTGAATATAATACTTACTACTACAATTGCAACAATAGAAACCACAACTAAAATACCAAATGGCGTGTGCATATATGATAGTTCGTCTTCTATATAACTGTATGTGTACATATCCAAATAAGTGTCATTATAAATTATGTCCACATTTGGAGGTGTTCCTATAAGTTCATCATTTGGTGAGTCACACATTTTCTCATAATAAGATTGTGGCAACGTGCCAGTAGCAGTACATAATATTTCGAAGTTATCAGTCATATATCCGCCGTGGAGTCCGTGATTACCTCCTTATCCAAGAGGGCGACAGGGTTGCCGTATGCATATCGGGCGGCAAGGATTCCCTGCTTATGGCACTTTGTATCAGACGGCTTCAACGCAATGGCGAAATTCCCTTTGAAGCGGAATACATCGCAATGAATCCGGGCTACAGCGAAGAAAATCTCAAAAAAATAAAGGAAAACTGCAAGCTGCTTGACTTGCCTGTTTCCTTTTATGATACAAAAATATTTGACTCTGCGGAAAAATCGCCGAAAAACCCCTGCTTTTTATGCTCACGACTTCGCCGTGGCTGGCTGTATAAGCAAGCGCAGGCATTGGGCTGCAATAAAATTGCATTGGGGCATCATTTTGACGATGTAATTGAAACTATACTTATGGGTATGCTGTACGGCTCGCAGATGCAGACTATGATGCCGAAGCTTCACTCTGAAAACTACGGCGGTATGGAGCTTATCCGCCCGTTATATCTCGTCCGTGAATGGGATATTGTGGATTGGGCAGCGGAAAATAAACTGACATTTATCGGCTGTGCCTGTGCAATGTCGGAGAAATCGGAAAAAGGCTCGAAAAGGGCGGAAATCAAATCGCTCCTTGCACAGCTCAGGCAGACAAATCCTGCGGTTGATATGAATATTTTCCGAAGTGCGGAAAATGTCAATCTGCAAACGCTGATTTCATATCATATCGGCGAAAATCGGCACCATTTCCTCGATGATTACGATGAGGGAATGACCATAAGAGGGACAAAAAATCCTAACCGTGAATAACTAAGGCAGATGAATTTCTGTCTTTTATACAAACAAAAACTCCGAAGAAGAACGGCATCTTCTTCGGAGCTTTTTGGTTTTTGGAATAGTATCAGGGAACTCCATTAGCTAACGGCTAACGGCTAAAAGCTAATTGCTTTATTTAACGTATACCCCTACGATTTCCGCAATATAAGCACGGTGGTAAGGATCAGTTCCGAAAAACTGTGCAGGAATTCCGTCATCCGTCAAAAATCCGCTTTCCTCCATATCGTAGGAATAAAGCTTGCGGCATACGAACACAAGTTCAGCCTGTTCAATGCCAACAGCTCCCTGTAAATCCGCAGGTGTAAGGCCTGTTTCAGCCATTTTATCGCCGTCACGTCCGGAATGTGAGCCGCAGTATGCCAATGCCTTACGGTATTCCTCACCTAAAAATGAAGCTGTGAAAAGCTCGCCCTTTTCCACAAAATCGTATGTATAACGATTGGGGCGAATGTAGCAGGTCAGCACATTTTTATTCCAGAGAACGCCAAGCTGTCCCCATGAAGCAGTCATTGTGTTGCAGTTGTCCATTGTGCCGCCTGTGAGAAGCATCCATTGCTTGCCGATTTTTTCAAAGGGATTGAATGAAAGCTCTGATAATTCGATTTTTTTGAATGACATAAAAATTCCTCCTTATACAGGTCTGATTTGTTGTTGTCTTAAAACAGCCTTGTATCTTAATCTTAATTTATCTGTGATAAGGGCGATAAATTCGGAATTTGTAGGCTTTCCCTTGCAGGTATTCCCCGTATACCCGAAGAATGAATTGAGTGTGTCGATATTTCCTCTGTCCCATGCTATTTCAATAGCGTGGCGGATTGCCCTTTCAACTCTTGATGATGTTGTATCATATGTGTTTGCAACGGTGGGATAAAGCATCTTTGTAACGCTTTCAAGAAGTGCCTTATCCTCAATTGAATAAAGTATAGCCGAGCGAAGATAGTGGTAGCCCTTTATATGTGCAGGAACTCCAAGCTGGTGGATAATTTCAGTGATTACCACCTCCATATCGTCGCTTATGCTGTCTGCCCTGTTGCCGAGAGCAGAAGTTATAACATTGAACAGGTCATCTGCGTCATAGGGTTTCAGCAGGAATTTTGCTCCGCCGTTTTCCATAACCTGTCGTTCAATAAATTCGTTATCTATATCAGAAGTGACTATAAATGCAGGATATTTCACCCCAAGATCCCTAACCTTTTTCATAATCATTACCGCATCACCGTCGTGTGCTGTTATATCGAGAACTGCAGCATCGGGCGGGTCATTTTTGATTGACTCCACGATAATTCCGCAATCTTTTCTTCTTGTGTAGGCATAGATGCCTTTTTCTCTGAGTTTGTTTGCGATGCTTACCCCTATTGCGGTATCATCACCAATTAATACCTTTACCTTGTTGTTCATAATTTTTCCTCCATAATAGAAACTTTCCACTGAAAAACGCCATTGTATTTCAGCAAGACAATTTTATCATAAAGGAATGGCAATCGTCAACAAAAAAATTAAAAAAAATATGAGACTTTAAAGCAGTAAAGGGCGGATATTGTCACCTGCCGCTGAATCGGTCAAAAAATGTAGAATAAAGTCGAAATCTATCGGGAAATAAGTGAAATTTTGTCGATTAATGTCTTTTTTTCATATTAAAAATTATGCCGTCGGCAATATTACGCACCTTTGTACCCGGCGGAAACAGTCTGTCTGCCAGTTTTTCAAGCTTGTTTTGCTCCTTATTTTTACGAAAATCGGGGGCTTTCGGGGCGTCTGTTATACCCTCCTGCCACTTCTTATGAGCATCAGCCGACATATTGTTTTTCAGCAGCCCCACATCCATTGAACCGCCGTGTTCAGCTATGAGATTAAGGGGCAGGGTAAATCCCTTATAGTCGAGATTTAACTCAATATCGCCAAAATGACGATGAAATAAACCGATAAAATCATTACTGCCACGATTTGCGTCGTTAATTTCACAAAT
>CALFMA010000424.1 GCA_937880065.1 uncultured Ruminococcus sp. | reverse complement strand
ATAGGAATTACAATAAACAAAACTACGGATCGTATCGGAATTTGAAGTCCTGATACAATCCGCATTATTTCAATTCTGAACTTTGAATGAAGACTCTTTTTGTTTTATATACCGTTACTGTTCGGAAGAATCATCCAACGGGAGCTGCGGGATACGATCGAATACCATATAGTAACCGTCGTTGCCGTCGCCGCCGTTCATTGTGTCGTCGCCAGTGCCGCCAAAAATCATATCATCTCCTGTTCCAGCATTTATAACATCATCGCCAGAACCGCCATATATGTAGTCATCACCGCCACTTGCATTCACAACAGTTTCGTTATCAAGTGACACAAAGATTTCATTGCTATTTGTACCATTTAAATGGCTGGTTAAATTGCTACCAATAATAACATTGGAAGTAATAGCATCATTAATATATTTATTATTTATCAATTCATTGTTAAGTGCTGATTTGACTTTTGCAAGAATTTGTGTTCCATAAGCTTTGTCATATTCATAAAGCCAAGATTCAACACCATAAACAATGCTGATTACATCTTTACCATGACGAATATCAGAGAGAACTTTAGCTACAAAAATAGTAGTATCCAAATCATGTTTGCCATCCTCTGTAATATTTTCAAATATCATGTTAATGTAATCCTGTACATTGGTTTCTAAATTGAGTAAGTTAAGATACATATTTTCAATCTTAAAGTAAACATTTTTAAGAAGTGCTGCAGCGTTTGTGTTAGGAATAGATGTATTCTCAGTACCAATGAATTCTCGTCCCATAAACTGCTCTATGACATGAAGTTCTCGTGCATCAATAACACCACCACGACTATCCGGATCAATAATATCTGCACCAGTTATAAAGAATAGTATTTTCTTTATTAAAATACGCTTCTCAACTGGCTCAGTTGTGTTTTTAAATTTCTCAACAAGAGACGCCAATGTTCCGGTTTCATCTGATTCTATTGCAGATCTAAGATTTGTCACATTACCGAATGCTTCAACAGAATCGGTTACGAGTTTTTCACCTTCATCATCACGTTCCTCTGTATCATGTGTTTTAACATCAAACCAATGTTCTTGAATTTCTCTAATCTTACCATCAGCAAAAGTTACAAAAGATGTCTTAATGAACTCGGTATCGTTTTTATCAGTTTTTGAATCAGTTGTTTCAAGACTTATTGAAATAATTCCATGTTCCTCAAGTGTCTTGAGTTCTTCGTCAGATGAGATACCATCGCGATTAGCATCTACCCATACACGCAAATCAGAGAATTGTGAATCCTCGCTATTGATAACCTTATCTTTATTGTCATCAAGATCTCCGAGAGCTTCGAAGCCATCTATAGAAATCTTTTCGTTTTTCATAATAACTTGATCGCTAAATAATTCACCGCCGTCATCGATAAATCCGTTTCCGTTTCGGTCTAAAACAAGGAATCCATCCTCACCATCAGTCCATGCAGTTTTTTCAGCAAAACCATTCTTATCAATATCAAAGTGAACACCATTGTTAACATCTGTTAATTCAATACCTGTTTTTCCAAGATCGATGATAAGGGGATCACGTGGTGGTGGTGTATTTCCACTGTTTTCATATTCATTATTGGTATCATCACTTGTTTCATCGGTGGTTGGATCAGTCCAATCTCCACCATTTGAATTATTCTTTTCTGATGAAACATGATTAGCAAGATCAGATAAATTGTTCGCATGATAACCTGTTTTATCTTCAACTTTATCAATAATTTTTTTAGTCTTGTTGTCAAATTCACTTATAATACCTTCAAGTTTGGAAATTTGAGCATCCAAATCAGAGCATTTGACACCTGCCTCATGATATTTAGTACGTATATCATATAAATCAGACAACATTTCCCTATAGTAGCTTGCATCAGAGTCTGCATCAATGAGATCTGAGTTTAGATGATCAACATCATCATATCCTAAAGCTTCATCAAGAAGCTTATCATATTCATCAAGCAATTCTATGCGATTTTGAATAATTTCGGCACCTGCATGCAAACAGTCCGCTCCATAAGTAAGTGGTGCCGACAATGGTTTGAGAATATCGATTTCTCCTGTTAAAGTACCAAATGCACCCATGATATTCGAACCAATTTGTACTCTTTCTGCTCTCAAAGAATTTTCAGAGCGACCTTCAGATTTCTTCCTTTTATAATCGTAAAGATTAGAAATAAGTGAGCTTGTTGCGCGTGCGTATGAAATACTATCAGTAACTGGCATTTTGAAATTTTCGGTAAATTTAATTGTCAGATCAGCTGCTTCGCAAAGACTTGCAAGTTGTGAAAGTGTAAAATCTATAGTGAGATTTTCAATCATACCTTCAGTAGCTTCTTTATTTCCTTCGGCTTGTTCATTATAAATATCTTTTTCAGTTGCCATATTTATTCACCTTTCATTACAAGTGTTAATTCACTTGCTTTTCCATTTTTAAAAATGATAGTCACATCAATACTCTCCGTTAAATATTCTATGAGTCCATTTTTTTCATCATCTGACTTGTTATCAGGCTCTCCAAATATTTTTATCCAGTCAGCTTGTTCAGAATCTCCCGTTATATCACCTATAGTGAGATCTGCGAGCTGTTCTCGTTCTACTATCATCATTACAATTTTCTTATCATTGTTATTTTCAGACTGTTCTCCCTCAATTCCAATTGATGCCACTATCTTTTCGCCTTGAAACATTTCATAATATGTATATCCTACATCATCAAAATAATATCCATTTCCAAGAGTAAAAGCATCATCAAAATCACCATATAAGCACGGGAAAGAAAAGCTTTTTTCGCATAATGTCATATGATTTAGCGAATTAAGTATGCCTGTATCAACAGATGAAGAAATGTTTGTTTCACTTGGTGATACTTGATTACTGGTTTCAATTTGATTATTGCATCCACACGCTGACCCCGATAGGATTACCGAGCAAAGAAAAACGCTCAATATTTTTCTTTTCATTCAATCTCCCCTTATAAATAATCGTATTATTAGTTAGCATTATATTATCATAATACCACTTTAATACGTTATCTTATTATACCAAATACCCACAAATAAATCAATACATTTTTTACAACTTAGCATTTTATGATACAACATTTGTAAATCATTAATAAAATATGCATTAAATCAACACAGACCATTTGTTATTCGCAAACACCAGAAAAACACATTCTCCCAATTATTGTCATGAAATACCATTTTACTATAAAAAATCCGCTGACAGATTTCTCCATCAGCAGTAATATTTTATTAATTGTGATTATATTCAAACTTCTCAATCTGACAGGTATGCTTCTTTTCATTCTCATCGTAGTTGATACCAACGAGGAGAATATCTCCGCCGTAACCTGAAATAGCGTCACAGTAGCCTTTTTCTTTGATTTGCTCAATTGCTCCGCCTGCTGAATGATTCCATTTCAACTCAATGAGAAGTGCGGGTTTACGGGAATTTTTCTTCGGGAAAAACAATATATCCGCATATCCCTTGCCACTTGGCAATTCCTGAAAATCAATATAGTCATCCACACGACTCACGTATGCAAGCATTATCACCATTCTCAATGCCTGTTCATTATTGTAGAACTTTACATTAGCATAATATTGATGTGCCATTTCAATACGTTCCGCAACTTCATCGCCGTCCATACGGAGAGTAGCTTTTAGCAGAGCATCAGAGTTTCTGATAACTTTTGAAAGTTCTTCACGGGAACTGTTCATAGTGGCAGTAATAAATTCCTGACGCACTTCTTCGTTTGGAATATACGCATATCCCTCTGAATTATTGTATGCAAGATATCCAAGGTGTATCAACAGAGTCAGAACATCATCACTGTTTTCCATGCTCTTCATATCATTCTGAAAGGTTCTTGGATTTATTTCTACCGGCTCTCCTGAAAGCATAGTCAGTATCTTTTTTCGTACATCGTCAAAGTCGATATCAATGTAAAATCTCAACGATTCGTAGGTTTCTGTTGTTGTCCAATAACTGCCGAATTCCCCATTATTCATAGCATTAATCACAGAATTAGGGCTGTAAACAGACTTCTCACGATTAAAGGAATATCCGTCATACCAACGCTTACATTCCTCAAAATCCATATTATATTGAGTACATAATGACTGTACCTCTTCTTCTGTAAAACCAATATATTCAGCCAACCTAAAGGGTTGTACCATTGTATACTCTCTGAAATTATTCAATGCAGACTGTGTGCCATACTTCTTGATTGGAAGAATACCTGTGATATAGGCAAGCTTGATGAAGGCATCAGCTGCTCCACCTTTGAACATTCCACGCAAGAAGTTGACATAATCATCCTGCAAAGACTGATTATCCTTTGCCTCACGGAATAAGCAATCCCACTCGTCAATAATGACGATAAACTGCTCATCTGTTGCACTATAAATGCTGAACAATGCACCTGCTAATGAAGTTTCACCTTCATCAATCTCATTAGGATAAATCTCAAGCAATTCTTCGATAACTTGCTCTTGCATAAAGGAAACAATTTCTTTTTCCAAACCACGTCCCTTTGCAAGACTATTTACCCACTGCACGTCAATATAAATAACTGTATTTTTATTTAGTTCATCCTCAAATGTCGGTAGTCCAGCAATTTTCAGCTTTGAGAAAATCTCTCTGGAATCACAGCCCTTGCTGTAATATGCTGTAAGCATATGTGCCGCAATTGACTTTCCAAAACGACGTGGTCTGCTAAAACAGATAAGCGGACGCATCTTACCAATTCTATTATTCGTAAATTCAATTAAACCAGTTTTGTCAACATAGGTATCATCGCCCGCAACAATCGCAAATGCTTTATTGCCTGGATTCACATACTTTCCCATGTGGCACAACCTCCTTTAGTTTCTGTTAATAATTATTATATCATAAAAATTGTAAAATTGCAATAAATTCAAATAAATTAATCCCATACCGACGACTCAAAGTTCATCGGTATGGGATTTTGTTTTGTTTGTTATGTATTTTTGGAATCTCCTAATATGACAGTATATAAATAAAAAGTTCTTATGTACTGATGTCCTTCCACCGTTTTATATACATATTTCAACATCACACTATTATTGCTCCCAAACTGTTCTGAAATACTCCTCATACTTTGTTCTGAACTGCGAAATATTTGATGCTGATGTGCGTTGTTCACTTTTACCGGACTTATAGAAATATTCTGAAATAATTCTTGCATCACAGGGGACATCTATTTCTTTGTCTTCATATTCATAATTTTCAAGCACATCTGAAAAGTTCTTATATTTCATAGATAAAATATCATCAAATTGCTCATATGATGTATCGGCAATAAATCTTACAAATTCCTTGTCTGTACTTTCATACGCTTCTGCTTTGTTGAAATATCTTGTATGACCACTTTCATCTATAAGCTGGATAATATTCTCTGTATTAAACACTTTGAAATAATTATATCTCGCAGGTGTTGCTGTTTTCGGGCCATTATGCTTATAAAAATTAAGAACCAATAACGGTATGCGTGTTCTCACATTGTGAAGTATTTCTTCATTTTCAAAAGGTGTTTCTGAACCAATTGACTCATTTTCGATTTTTTCGTCTTTTGATTCATAAAATAAGCTTTCATAATTAAATTCATTTTTCTTCTTTTTAGCTTTGTATTTTGGAAGATAACGCAGCATATATGCAACAAAACTATCGTTTTTCTCATAATTGAAGTACTTAAACATATCATCAAAATAATCAATTATTTCATCATTTGCCTCATCATCATATATCTTCCAAGTATCAAGAACTGCCCTCATTTTTCTGTTAAGTACATTTGTTCCGATGCAAATAAGATAAAGACGTATTTTATAGTTATCCATTTCATTTTTGTCATTTATTTTTTTAGCATCCCAATATTTTTTGGCAATTTCATTTATTTCAGCTTCTGTTATTTCGGACATTTTATGAATATCATTCATCTTCCTCACCCCAGTTCATCATCTTCTTTATAGCATTTTTAGGATTGCTGATACCGCTTTCTGCTGCAACACGAACTATCTCGTCAAGGTAAATGAGTGATGTTATGTCATATATCTTCATTTCTCCTGTGTTATGGTCTTTTTCTCCGTAGACTATACATCCCGGAATGACATCCTTGCATACTCTGTAACCATAATTTATACCCATAGTAAGAACCTGATTCATAACCTTTGTTCCATACGTAATATCACAGTATAACTTATCTTCATCAGATATATAATCTATAAGCTGTCCGAACACATCAAGCTGTACTTTAAGCTGGTTATCATTTGGAATTTTAACCTCTTTTAAATGTGCATATATGATATCTCGGAATATTTCCTGCAGCTGTTTTACCGAAAGCTTATTCGTGAGATTGAACTTTTTGCTGTTGCCGTTATCGGAAATACTCTCAATAAAGTTTAATCTTGTATCACTATATTCAGGTTGCTTTACTCCCGAAATATCCAGGCATAATTTAGCATTATTAGCAAGAGTTTTTATTAATCCCTCTGTAGTTTTTGGCAAAAGTATTTTTCTGTTTTCGATTATCTTCTTTATCTCCGAATTGTCACTAAATGACTGCTGAAGTTCCGAATCATTTTTTATTATTCCTTTTTTATCATATAATGCACAGCGTATTTTCAAAAAACGCTTCAATGGATTTTCAAGTACATCTTTATCCAATCTGTTTTCAGGCAGATTTTTAAATACTCCATTAATTCCTTCGTATTGTAATGCATTAAAAACCTTTGCATATGCTTCTCTGTCTCTCACAGAACTTGTACCATTGATAACATCAGAAATAAATTCATAAAACGCATTGCTTTTATAATACATCAACAGATTATTATAGAATGTCTCATAATAAAAATCAAAATTGGATTTATCATTAGCTGCTTTGATTTTATCAATAATTTCTTCCGGTAAGCTATAATATTCCTTTTTAAAGAAATACTCAGGCATTCGCTCTACATAAATAGTTACAGCCTGCTGAATAAGCTTGTTGTCAAGACACCATCTGACAATATCGGGGTATTCTATGCTGTTGTTCTTCATATAGAATTTATCTCGGATAGTTCCGATAAGACTCTGAAAAAGTATTATATCCGTTGAATCGGAATGTGTGACACTCAACTGTAAAAGGGATTCATTAAGTTCTTCAAGTATTGATGACAATTCTGATGTTCGGCATAGTGAAATCATATCCGAAAATTTGTTCATAGCTGATATCACGGCTTTAACAGCAGGTTCTTGCGTATCCTTGAAATACTGTTCAAGGCCATAGGAATTTCCAAAATTTGTAAATGCATCAACTGCGTTTATAAGGTGGTATTTGCTGTAAATATCCGTAA
>CALFMA010000423.1 GCA_937880065.1 uncultured Ruminococcus sp. | reverse complement strand
TTTCAAAAAAAGGCTTGACAAAAGTAAAAAAACGTATTATAATAGCAAGGCACCCTGAAAAAAAGAGGTGCCTTTTATATGAAATTGATTAGCTAAATATATAAGGAGGTAGGCATTTTATGTCAACTTACATGGCAAAAGCCAATGAAATTGAAAAGAAATGGTACATCATTGATGCTGCTGGCAAGCCCCTCGGACGCGTAGCTGCTACAGCTGCTACAATTCTTAGAGGTAAGCACCGTCCGGAGTACACACCGGGCGTTGATTGTGGTGAATTTGTTATCATCATCAATGCTAAAGATGCTGTTCTCACAGGAAACAAGCTTCTCCAAAAGAAGTGGTACAGACACACAGGTTACATCGGTAACATGAAGGAAGTTAAGTACAGCACTCTTATGAAGACTCGTCCTGAGCTTGCTATGGAACTTGCAGTTAAGGGTATGGTTCCCGATACTACAATCGGTCGTAAGGCACTTACTCGTCTTCACATTTATGCAGGCGAAAACTACGTTCAGGTAGCACAAAAACCTGAAAAGTATGAATTCTAAGAAGGGAGACAGAAAAGATGTTTGAAGGAAAGCCCTATTTTTACGGCACCGGCAGAAGAAAGAGCTCTGTAGCTCGCGTTCGTATTATCCCCGGCACCGGTAATGTTACCATCAACGGCAAGGATATGAGCGAATATTTCGGCCTTGAAACTCTTAAGATGATCGTTACTCAGCCTTTCGGCGTTACCAAGACCGAAGGTAAGTTCGATATCATCTGTACAGTTACAGGCGGCGGTATCTCCGGTCAGGCAGGCGCTATCCGTCACGGCGTTGCTCGTGCTCTCCTTTCTGCAGACGAGACCTACAAGCCCCTTCTCAAGAAGGCAGGCTTCCTCACTCGTGACCCTCGTATGAAGGAAAGAAAGAAGTACGGACTCAAGGGCGCTCGTCGTGCTCCTCAGTTCTCAAAGAGATAAGAAATCGCCTTTTTATACTGGCGAAAATCTCGTATTTACGTTGTTTTGTTCGGTTTGGGTTTGTCTGAAATATGGTGAATTTCGAACGGTAACTAACACGTAACTAACGGGTAACTAACAAGGATTTAAGGCATTCATCAGTCGGTGAATGCCTTATTTATATATGAATAGCCGTCAAGAAATCTTTTTCTTGACGGCTATCTTCATTTACTAAATAATAAGTGAAGAAATAAAACTATCTATATATGGTCTATATGCTTTATGAAATTTTATACCTATATCTTATTAATAGCTTTCAATAGTTCCTGTACATTAATATGCGTATATACTTTTTCAGTAAGCGACATAGCACCTGAATGACCGACGATTTTCTTTATCAGCGTAGGCGATACCTCTTTCTCGGTCATCATTGAGATGCAGGTGTGACGGGTATCGTGTGGCTTATGAGAGCAACCGATTAGTTCCATTACAGGTGACCAATAAGAATCATAATAATTACGGTAACTGAAATGCTTTCCGTCAGAAGTATGAATTAAGTATTCGAAACCGTTTTCATACCATTGCTTGAAGAACGGATAAATCTTATCAGCTATCGGCACAATACGAATACCGCTTTCCGTTTTGCTCTCTACAACTTCAAAATAGTGTTCATCAATATGCACATTCATACGTTTCAGGTCAAGCAACTCCGATACTCTCACACCGCTGTAAATGAGCATAAGCACTATCTGAGCATAGATATTATCTTTCTGCACCCACAAAGCGTTAATTTCATCAGCGTTGAAAGGCGTACGATCCGTCTTATTAGGATTCTTATCCTTGAATTTCAGAATATCAACATATTGAGAGTAGTCCTTATTGCAAATCTCATACTTCATAGCGTACTCATACATCTGATTAAGCAGGACTTTTAGTTTACGAAGAGTTGGATAATTCTTACCACAATGATCTATAATCACCTGTAAATCAGTCAATTTCAGTTCCTTGAATATTCTGTTGTGCAAAGCTTCGCAGCTCTTGTATGATGCCTGATATCCTTTTTTATTGGATTCTGATATAGTGGGAAATTTTTCCGCAGACCATTTCTCATAAACCTCAGCAAATGTAATCTTAGATGCTTCAACGTCATAAGGATTTTTATTGTAATCCATTAGCATTTCAAGTCCTTTTGCTCTTGTCGGAGCGTATCCGATAGTTACATACATCTGTTTCCTTTTGCCAGTTTCGATATTAATATCCCAACCTGTTGTCTTACGCACAATATATGGATTTCTCCTGTTCCCCGATAGCTTGTAGACTGAGCCTACACCATTAGCCATTTTCATTTATCTTTCCCTCTCTGCGTTCAATCGCTTCACGACAATATCCGAGAATTTCGGTAATCCTTTCAAGTTCCGTTCTTAATTCATTTATCGGAGTTTCTTCTTCATTTTCCTCTTTATTGACAGTAAATTTCTTAAAATCACTGATATTTGATGAAGTAAATCCCTTTACTGTCATAACAAGATAATTCTCAAACTGCAAATATTCACTTACAGACAGGTAACACATAGTTTTGCCTGTCTTTTTTATTGCAATAACGTAGCCCTCAGAAAAAAGTTCTATCAATTCTCTCGGCATATCATAAACAGGTTGGCCGTCTCCTGTCTGTGAAAGAGTAAAATAGTCACTCCAGACATCCTGAGATGCTTTTATTTCAAGGGTATAGCCGAGGTTATAAAGAATAGTTGACAGAATATTTCTGTTCTGTTTTCCTGTAAACGTAGCTGTATCAAGCAATACGGCACGAGATTTAAGACTATCAAAGTTATCGCTCATAAGATGATTGAATTTACTTAACGCATCGTAATACTCAGCATCATAACTTTCAGCATAGACAGCTATATCATTATAATCAACACCGTAAAATCCTGCAAGCGTAATTACATATTTTTCGGTAATCGTTGCTTTTCCGTTTTCGATTCCGTTATAATGAGTTCTTGATGCACCGAGAGTCTCAGCAAGCTGATTTTGTGACAGCCCTCTTTCATTTCTCAAAGCTACAATATTGGCTCTTGTTTTCTCTTGGTCTAATATTTTCATTTGTTTCCCCTTTCATTGCTCCCCCAGCTAATTCTTCGTTTTTTATTTTACCGATGGAGTAGTAATTGTGATAGATTTGTGTATGTACTATTTTAATCAAGACAATTGAAATGTCTGGATTTTTATGATACAATTATAACAGAAACTCAGAGAGTTGTCAAGAGCTTTTCTGAATTTCTTTCAAACGCAATAAAAAACGATTAGAGAAAGAGAGATAATCGGAGGTAACAGAATGAAAAATGATTTTATGCCGACTTTTACGGGCAGAAATGTTCCTATCAAGGAAATCGCACAGGCAACAGGCAAGGACCCGCAGTACATCAGAATAGGCTTACAGAGAGGCATATTCCGCTTTGGATATGCTTTCAAGAAGGACGGTTCAAGTGAATACAACTATCTTTGTCCTGACAAGAAAGTATGGGAGGATTTAGGCTATTTTCGTGAGATTGCCAAAAGCGAGGTATTAGATAATGAATAATATCCCGAATGAGCTGTCTGGAAAAGATAATACAGCAACTTATGATGATATTCTCAACAATACCGAAATCTATGAAAAAATCCTCACCCTCCCTGATGAAATCGCAATATCGCAATATATCACATCACTTCGTCAGGTAGCAAGACAGTATAAGCTTACGGGAGATTTCGACCGTCTTGTACAGCCATATAAGGAAAAAGCATTAAAAGTGTTAAAGGAACAGAATGCAGCTAAAAAGAAAAAAGACTGCTATCAAACAGAGCGTCCTGAATGGTGGGATGGTAACAATGTCAACGAGGATATTTTCTGCACACAATATCTTGAAAATCACCAGTTATACTGCATTAACAATGTGTTTTTTGACTTAAACGGCGAATACAATTTATCGGAGCTGTCAAAAGAGATCTATGAATTGATAAAGCCATATGTCATCCGAAATATTGCTGACAGAACAAAAAGAATTATTGAAGCATTGAAATATAAATGCTACACTCCACCGCCTGCTCTCAATGAAAATGTCATTCACGTGCGTAATGGAATGCTGAAAATCAAGAACGGTAAATTCAGATTTTCCACAGACAAGATATTTACAATGAACAGGCTTGATGTTGACTATAAAGCTGATGCACCTAAATCGGATAAATGGATTGAATTTTTAAATCAGCTTTTGTCCGAAGAAGACGTTATGACATTGCAGGAATATATGGGTTATCTGCTCATACCAAGTACACGAGCGCAAAAGATGCTTATGATTATCGGAAACGGTGGTGAAGGCAAATCGAGAATCGGCAGAGTCCTTTATGAACTTATGGGCAATAACAATATTGTCAACGGAAGCATTTCCGACCTTGATAACGGAAGCAAATCACGATTTTCAAGAGTAAAACTTGTAGGAAAAATGTGTATGCTTGATGATGATATGGACATATCCGCACTTGAAAAAACAGACTTTCTGAAACAGCTTATTTCATCGGAAATTCTCCTTGAAATTGAGCCGAAAGGCAGACCATCTTTTTTTGCAAAATTGTATTCACGAATTATCGCATTCGGAAATAGTCCCCTGTCATCCCTTTATGACAGAAGCCGAGGATTCTTTCGCAGACAGATTATTCTCACGGCAAAACCTGTTTCAAAGAACAGAGTAAATGACAAATATCTGTC
>CALFMA010000422.1 GCA_937880065.1 uncultured Ruminococcus sp. | reverse complement strand
ATCTTTTTCTCCTCTTGTAATTTAAGCAATTGTTTTGCAAAGTCTTCATTTGCGTAAGTCTGATACGGATTATAATATCCAAGCAACTTAGGCATAGGAATTCCTGCTTTCTCTAAACATAGATGTGCCAAATACTTGTTTCTAGCTAAAGTATAATATTTAACAGGATTCAAAGTCTTGAGGTAATATCCCTGCTCTGCCCATCCTAGAAAGCTCTCTCTGAATTCCTTCGTACATTTCTCAAACTCATATTCATAATATTCACTCATAAGCAGACGCTTCTTTCTATAAAGCTTGTAATAATCAAGCATGATAGAAATACGCTTACTCAATGAATAATCTTGAAATTGAAGGGGGAAATGGTACTATAGAATCACCATATGTGTTTACTGGAGAAAATGAATTTATTGGTAGTTATGTAAAACTTGATAATGAAAGTACAGGAAAAAGGCTTGTAAAAAATGTCCGTGAGTACATAGAAAAATTCTATGCGGATAACATAAAAATCGCAGATATTGCAAAAGAAAATTTCATAAGCGAGGGTTATCTTACCCATACATTTAAAGCAGAAACAGGTATGTCGCCCCGTGAATATCTGTCGCATATCCGTTGTACCAGGGCCTATGAGCTGATACGGCACACGGAAATGAAATTCTCTGCAATTTCAGCGGTAACGGGCTTCTGCTGCGCCAATGACATGAGCCGCAAAATCAGAGAATATTACGGCTATACACCTACAGAAATAAGGGCAGGAAGATAAATTCCTGCCCTTAAAAATATGTAATTGTTTTATTCGGTGATTGGTTTGTAACAGTCTATTATTTCCTTCTTGATTTCACATGGTATTGAATCTGCAATTTCAGCAGAAGGTCTGCCTGTATAATAACCCTGAATAAGGTCTGCACCAAGACGGATAACTGTCTGCAATTCTTCGGAGGTTTCCACGCCTTCAGCGAGAACCTTGATATCATTGAGCTTTGCAAATTCGATTGTACTGCTGACAAACATCTGCTTGTTCTTGTCGTTCTGAATATCAGTAATAAGATAGCGGTCAATCTTTATAATTTGAGGTGAATATCTGAGCAGATTTACAATGTTTGAATGTCCGGTGCCGTAATCGTCAATAGCAATAGGGCAGCCACCGTCAGCAGAGCCGATATTTTTAATTGACGCCAGCTCGTCATCTGTAATGGTACTTTCTTCGGTTATTTCAAACACAAGATATTTCAGGTATTCAGCATAATCGCTTTCCCATTTGTTATAATCGATTGTTTTGAGGAACTGACCGGGAATAGAGTTGATAAATACTCTCCTGCCTTTAAATTCTGAAAAATGTGTTGAGAAATGCTCCATAACATTGAACATTGTTGCTTTTTCAATGTCATACAGACGGCCGTATTCTTCGGCAGTCTGAATGATCTGAAGAGGATTCATTCCGATTGACTTATCGGAACGCATAAGTGCTTCGTAAGCGTAAATCTCACCTGTCTGAACGTCAACAATAGGCTGGAAATGATAATAGAACAGGTTGTTGGAGACGAGCGCCTCAAACGCTGCATAGTATTCCTTAGGCAAGGAGATTTCATTTGCTGCACTTGCCATACCTCTGTTAACTCTGTTGATATACATTTTGCCGCTTGCGAGCTTTGAAAATGTTTCAAGTGTTCCTGCCCAGCCAGAATATGCTTCGGTACAGCCGCAGTTTACTTCTACATAATAATCCTTGACAAGGCTGTTGTTATAGCTGTCTATAATTTTGTAGAACGATGTAACGGCAATGTCGATAGCGTCTGAAATTTCTTCCTGTTTATCAAACCAGTTGATAACAAGAAATTCATCATCTGCAGTACGGGCTATATAGCAGTTATTCGGGTTAGCGTGCTTGAGAGCTTCGGCAACAAGGCACACAGCTTCTTCGATTTCATTTATACCGTAATTTTCATAAATGTACTTGTATTTCGGCAGTGCGTATATTGTAACGGTTATGCACTTCTGATGATTTTCGGGAACTGCTGAAAACTTTTCAAACCAACCCGTAATTCCCTTGATATTCGGAAGTGTTGTAACGGAATCGGTAAGAGCTGCATTTTTCAGATTGATAGCCATAAGTCTCTGACGCAGCATATTGACTGCAGAATTAAGAGATATGTTTATACATTTGGAAACACGGTTTATTTTGTGTGCCTCTGCAATAAGGTCTGCAGTTTTCAGTGCATAATATCCGAATACTTCATTACCTGAAAAGACAGGGTTAATAATGTATAACGATTCTTCCTGAAGCCAAAGCTCAGAGTCGGGAATAATTTCTGACAGTCTGAAATTCTTTCTTCCGATTTCAACGTGAGACCATTTGGATGATATTATTTCCAGATTATCAGAGATTTCCGTCTTGTTCGTATTGGAACTTCCCATAATCTTGGCTATGAAATCACTGTTCAGGCATACATAGGAGCCTGCGTGTATCCAGTTGGGTAAAAGCTGACTAAGCTGACTGATGTCGGTCATATCAAGCATTCTGTCCATCCAGGCATAAATAAAACCTTCGTGATTTTCTACTGACTGGTCTTTGTGGAACAGGGCAAAAGCAGCCTTTCTTCCGTTGGCGTCATCGCCGCTGCATCCGCAGGATTCAGTATAATGCGGAATAAAGGTGTTCAGATAGGTTTCTTCTGTTTTTTCGTGGAACAATGCGTTGTTTATCGCTTCAAGAGTAATCGAAGAAAGCTTATCATAATCCTCCTTGCAGGTCGTAAGACGAGGAGTGAAATAACCTGTTGCAGGAACACCGTCAAAGCCTGTAACTATCACATCTTCGGGAACACGATGACCGTATTTCTGCAATGTTTCGCAAGCTGCAAAAGCCATGTAATCGTTCGCACAGAAAACAGCACGAGGAGGCATTTTACCGTCTGAAACCATATCCTCAATTATTCTGATAACAGGCCCGTCCCAGTATTCGCCGTAGGCTACCATAGAATCGGAAAAAGGCAGACTGTTTTCCTCCAGTACTTCCTTGTAGCATTCTATACGTTTTTCTGATTCGCTGTCGTCAGCTGCCTTGCCGGCAATAAAAAAGGTGTCCTTTGCCTGATGTTCACGGATAACATGATTCATCATAGCCTTAAAGCCTTCCTTATAGTCGCTGATTATTGAGCAGCAGCCTTCTTTTTCGCCTCTGATAAGTATCACAGGAGTATTGTGTTCATGTGCATTCCTGATAATCTGTTCAGGAATTTCCTTGTCATAATAATTATCCCAGAGCAGAACAAGAGCGTCGATTATATCGTAATTAATCGTCTGATATACAGATTTTGCACCTGCATCATAATCATCGTGATTGTAGAAATCGACAGGACTGTTGAACACCATAGTCCTGTAACCTTCGCGAAACGCCTTCCAATGCAGACGATTAACAAATTCCATTCGGGAAACATCCTGAATCAAGGTAAGACAAACGCCGATTATTTTTGTTCCGTTAATCATATTTTAACTCCTTGTGAATAAATATGAGCGTCTTGAATTTACAAATATTATAGCATAGCAAAATAATAGTTGTCAACGAGATAAAAGCAAATTCAACATTTTCAGCGTTTTGACGGCAGTGGTTATCAGGACTTGACTTTTTTAAATTTGAATTTTATTAAAAACAGCATATCCTTCAGAAATTATCACTTCATCATTTTTTGCAATATCTTTTCCTTCTG
>CALFMA010000421.1 GCA_937880065.1 uncultured Ruminococcus sp. | reverse complement strand
CGGTGGACAGGCTGAATAACGAAAAAACACCTTTTGATGATAAAGTTACATATCATGTTGAATATCATCATCTTGTTCCCGGTAATGAATGCTTTTCAAAGTATCCTAATCTTGTTACTTTGGCAAATCTTTACGGATACAACATTAATAATCCTAAAAACGGTATCCCTCTCCCATCATATTCGGTAAAAGCACCGATGACTGATGAAGAAAAAGAAGCATTGGGCAAGTATATAATGAAAAAAACAAAAAGACAGCTGCACAGAGGTCAGCATAAATATAATTTTGAACCATCTGAACTTGAACAGGGCGCAGCGATGATGAATGATTATGAGACTTCAATAGATATGTATCTTTCAGCTCTGAATGATAGGTATCAGGGTATTCTTTCTGAAGGCTGCTTCAAAGAAAAAACTGAGGAGCAGATGAAGAATGATGCAGAAAACTTTAAAAAGGATATGGATTTGCTTTGTGATAAAGTACGTAAAAAGGTTCAAGTTTTTTCAAATGATCCACAAAGCAAAGATGCTTTTTATGTATCTAAAGCAGCTGCATTGTATAAATAAAATTTTAAAAGTCGGAGGAAGACAATGTCAGATTTTTATTATATCCAATATTGTAAATATAATCCGTATTATGCTGAACTCGATCCTTATGAAATACCTCAGCCGTTTAAAAATGCTTGTTACAGCAGCCAATTTCAGTATATTGATCCGAACACCTCAATTGTGCTTCCGACCACAAAGGAAAGCCCTGAGGTTTATGCAGATATAATGTATAGAGATGCTGTTCCAATCATTTCGGATTATACCAAAAGCTTGTTCGATGAATTTGGTATAGATAATCTTTTGTATAAAAAAGTAAAATTGATACATCCGATATCATTGAATGAGCATGAATGCTGGCTTGCACTTCCGCCGATCATAGATTGTCTGGACTACGATCTTTCAGAATTTTTGCCATTTGATGAGGAGTCTGTTGAAAAACCCGTTATCGATGAAAATAAAACAGGCAGGTATGATATTTTTAAGATAGCCAAAAGACACAGACATAGTGCGAGTTCAACGTATATAATGCTGTCTGAAAGATTATATGATTTCTTGATAAATGCACAAGAGCAAAATGGAAAAAAGCTCGAAGGTGTTTATATAAATAAATTATAAAGGAGTGTTGGAAATGCCTATTAAACAAGCCGGAAAAACCATTATCTTTGAACAATTTGCAAACAGAAGATATGAGGATAAAAATATCCCTGAAAGACTTGACTACCTGCTTCAGTTTAAGCCTACGCAGCGTGGTATCCATGAAATTGAGGAAAATCTTTCAGTTGCATCTTATGATGAGTTCTTAAAAAAATTCAATCCTGTTATTTATAAGCAGCAGCTTATGGATACTGGCACAGGAGCTGTGGTATTCAAGTACACAGACAGCGAACCTCTGTCAGGTGAATATGAGATGATCGATGTCACACAGCAGCAATTCTATAAGATGGCAATAAGCTTATATGAAAAAAAAGGTACAAGCGGAAAGAATAACGTTGACTTTACTTATGATGATATCAAAAAATCCCTTTCTCCCGAAAGTGTTGTTGCAGAATTGAAAAGTGCAAGACAACTGATCGAATACAACAATCAGAAGTACCTTGAAAACAAAGAAAAGTCACCTGAAAAGGCAAAGAAGTTCAAGCAATGCCGTAATAAAGGACTTGAGGTAATAAAAAACAGACTTTATTCAAAAGATCCGCTCCTTCTTCTTCCTCCGCTGATAGATGATATCCAGAGAAAGATAGATTTTTATGATGAAGCTGAAAAAACCAGGGAAAAGCTCGGCGTAAATACAGGAGAAGCTCCTCAGTTACTGACTTGCCATATCGGATTTAAAGATAATGGAGATCTGGACATTGTTCCTATGCTGCCTGATAACAGTGACGGAAATGATATTAAGATGCTCACTGATTCACGTCAGGCTCTTATAACTCTTGTGGATCATCATATGGAAAAGGAAGCACCTACATTAAAACAGAATGAATTTATACATAATGCTGTATTATCTGTTATATGCGGAAATAATACTTCTTCACTTGCTATCCCTCCAAAAAATGAACTTATAGCACATCGTGATACTTATGTTCAGCTTTACAAGAATTATCAGGAAAGTTTTGCAAGACAGATGATCAAGGTTGTTGAAAAGCTGGTAAATATCAAGGCATTTTTCGATCATGCAGGTGTGAATGGTGTTCTCAGAGACAATGAAAAGGTATTGATCGCAAATTGTACGATCAAAGATCTTTGTGCTCAGGATATCAAAAATAACTTCATAGAATTCATCAACTGGATCGGTTGTCAGAACGGTGATGGAAAGATATGGTATGCCGTTGTTCCTGCAATAAGAAAATCTGAATATATGGATGAAGTATATGATGATGACGATGATGACGACGACGAATACGATTTTTCAACTTCATTTGAAATAAAAGATGAAGATGGTGATTCACTTGTC
>CALFMA010000420.1 GCA_937880065.1 uncultured Ruminococcus sp. | reverse complement strand
CCCTCCGTATCTATGGAGGGCAAAATTATTGGTGTTACGATTCATAACACATCGTGGATTAGTGTTGCGAAAGGAACAACGCCTGCGGAACAGTACACCCGTGCTACTTACAATGGCAACATGAACGATGTCCGTGTGCATTATTATGTGGATAATGTCTGTGCGTGGCAGAATCTGCCCCTCGACCTGTCCGGCTGGCACGCTGCTGACGGCAGCGGCAATGGCAACCGCAAGACTATTGCAATTGAGTGTATTATGAGTTCTGCGTACAATGCCAATGACCGCAAATCCGAGGATAATGCGGCGCGACTGGCAGCGGCTCTGCTGAAACAGTACGGACTTGGTATCGAGTGCCTGTTTACTCATACCCACTGGCTGAATGTCAAGGACGGCAGAAAGGGCGATGTTGATACACTTAACACTATGAGAAATTCTTACAAAATGTGTCCGCTGTACATTCTGCCCCATTGGGCTGCGTTCAAGGCAAAGGTGCAGGAATATCTTACAGAGGGGCAGATTTATCGTGTGCGTACATCATGGGACGACGTGAAATCACAGACAGGAGCGTTCAAAAATCTGAAAAATGCAAAGAAATCCTGTAAGGCTGGTTATTCTGTGTTTGATGAAAATGGTACTTCTGTATTTACGGCTGAAAAGGCTCACAAAAAGGGCGATAAGATTTCGCTGAAGAACGCTGTACTGTACGCATCTTCTACGGCGAAAAATGGTGTAAAGAAAACAGGAACATTTTATCTGTATGACGGTGTTGAGGTCAACGGCAGATACCGTATTACAACAAAATCTGCGTTCTGCGGTAAAAATCCTATCGGTCAGTATGTGACTGGTTGGGTTGATAAGAAGGAACTCACATAAGGAGGACACATGACATTATCGGATAAAAAGAAAATCGAGGCATACCGTGAAAGCGGTGTGCCTTATTCTGAAATTGCAGAAATTCTGTCTTTGTCGCTGAATACAGTGAAATCCTACTGCAAGCGTCATAATCTCGGCGGTCGCAGGGAGCGGACTGCGGATAATATTCTTCTGTGTAAGCAGTGCGGTGAAGGTGTTCCGCAGACACCACACAGAAAAGCAAAAATATTCTGCTCGGATAAATGCCGTATGGCATGGTGGAATGTGCATCCTCAAAATGTGCAAAGAAAATCCGAGCAGATTTTTGTTTGCCCTGTTTGCGGTGGAAGTTTCTCCGCTTATGCAAGTGCAAAGCAGAAGTTTTGTTCAAGAAAGTGTTATGGTATATCTAAGGGGGCTGTTATCCATGAAAGATAAGTATCAGACAATTTTTCAGTACCAGTCCGTAATGGCATGGGTTCGTTCCCTGCTGAATGACGGCATTATCACGCAAAGTGAGTACAACAAAATTGATACAAATATCGCCAAAAGGTATGGCATATCTTCGTGCAGCATTTTCCGCTGAATTCCTTGACTTTTAGCCGATTCAGAGGGAATATGTAAGTGCGGAAAGCCACGGTTTTCCGACTAATTGAAAGGATTATTGCAATGGAACGAATTGTACAACAAGTGGATTTCCGCACACCGAAGAAAATAAAGCTGCTGCGTGTAGCGGCTTATGCACGAGTGTCCAGTGGCAAGGAAGCCATGCTGCACTCGCTTGCAGCACAGGTGGATTATTATCAGAACCTAATATGCCATACACTTGGCTGGCAGTATTGCGGCGTGTTCTCTGATGAAGCGTTCACAGGCACAAAGGAAGAACGTCCGGGATTTCAAAAGCTGCTTGAAAAATGCAGAAATCATGAGGTGGATATTATCATAACCAAGTCCATTTCAAGATTTGCTCGAAATACTGTCACTTTGCTTGAAACGGTAAGAGAGTTGAAATTACTCGGTGTAGATGTATTTTTTGAGAAAGAAAATCTGCATTCCACAAGTGGTGACGGTGAGTTAATGTTATCAATTCTCGCTTCTTTTGCGCAGGAAGAAAGCAAATCGGTCAGTGATAATATGAAATGGCGTATTCAGACCAATTTCAAAGAGGGGATGCCGTGGAATGCAACATTGCTCGGCTATCGCTATGATAATGGTGTTCTGATGGTTGTACCAACAGAGGCTGAAGTTGTTCGTTTTATCTTTGAGTCCTATTTGGATGGTGCGGGTACACAGAAAATTGCCAACGAGCTAAATGCCAAAGGTAAGATAACAAGAAAAGGATGTACATGGCACAAAAGCAGCGTAATGAAAATTCTCTGCAACTACACCTACACAGGCAATCTGATTTTGCAGACAACGTATTTATCAGACCATATCACGAAAAAGCCCTGTAAGAATAACGGCGAACTGCCGAAACACCATGTTGAGGATGCTCATGAACCGATTATTTCTATGGAACAGTATCTTGCTGTACAGGCTGAAATCAATCGCCGCACAGAACAATATCAACGCTGTAACGGACAGAAAACAATTTACCCGTTTACAGGAAAACTGGTTTGCGAGAGTTGCGGAAAGCACTATCAGCGAAAAAAGACGGCGACAGGGTATGTATGGATATGCAGTACATTCAATCGTGAGGGAAAATCAGCCTGTCCGTCAAGGCAGATTCCTGAAAAGGTACTGGAACAGCTGTCTGCCGATGTGCTTAAGACTGTGGAGTTTGATGTGGCACAGTTTGAAAAGCAAATTGAGTATATTGACATCTGTCAGGATTACTTTGGTGCAAAGGTATGGCACTCCAACAGCAAATATCGCCGTGTGATTTATCAGTGCAACAGCAAATTCAAGAATTAGCATTCCTGTTCCACGCCACATTTATATGAGCCTGAAATTCAGCAGAAGTTTCTGCTCATACTTTATAGCATAGAAAAATGCACCCTCTTTCGAGAGTGCATTTTCTACATTGTATCAATTGTGATACAAATATGGTCTGAGTGACGGGACTTGAACCCACGGCCTCTACCACCCCAAGGTAGCGCGCTACCAA
>CALFMA010000419.1 GCA_937880065.1 uncultured Ruminococcus sp. | reverse complement strand
TATCTGCAATGCCTTTTTTGCCAACAGTTAATGCAGTAGACACCGTAAAAGGCGACATAAACGGCGATATGGCTGTTAACAGCGAAGATTTAAAGCTATTGAGCAATTATCTTCTTGGCAGCGGAAAACTAACTGCGGAGGAGGGGAAAGCCGCTGACCTTTGCAAGGACAATATTCTTAATGTTTATGATTTGATTGTTCTCCGTGAACAGTTCAAGGGGAACTCCTATTCAGGACTTCTTATAAACGAGGTGTGTTCATCTGCAAAGGATTCCGTAACTGATGCCTCGGGAGCATCACCCGACTGGATTGAGATTTATAATAATTCAGATGCCGCTATGGATATAAGCGGAGTTGGAGTATCTGACGGCAAAAAGAATAAGTTCAAGTTTACATTCCCACAGGGTACAACCATCAAAGCTGACAGCTATATTCTCATTTACTGTGACGACGCTGTAAATCAAGCAGAGGGAGAATATCACGCACCATTCAAGCTAAGTGCAACAGGTGAAACGGTATATCTCACAGCTCCCGACGGAAGTGAAATTGATACCGTTGAAGTTCCCGAACTCAATACAGATATTACATACGGAAGATACAAAAACGGTTCATCTGATTTCAAGTATCTTTCATATACTCCGGGAAAATCCAATAATGATGCAACTGATATGGACGTAGTTGAAAAGCCTGTATTCTCGGAAAAGGGCGGATTTTTCGACAACGAATTCCAGCTTACACTTACTGATAATAACGGCAACGAGATTTATTACACAACTGACGGCAGCGACCCACGCACATCTGATACAGCAAAGCTTTATTCAGAGGGTATACGCATTTATAATAACACAAGCGAGCCTAATGTCTATAGTGCAATAAGAGATATAACTCTTACAGAATACACTCCCACATCTAAAAATGTTGAAAAGGGAATTATTATCCGTGCCGCTTCAAAAAATGCTGACGGAAAATTCAGCGAAGTTGAGCATAACAGCTACTTTGTAGGCAAAACTGCTTCATATTACAAGGATATGAAGGTAATTTCAATGGCTACCGACAGCGATTATCTCTTTGATATTGATGACGGTGCGTATATGATAGGCAAGGGTTATTATGAGTGGCTGAGAAGTCCCGAATTTGAGCAGTTGGACCCCAGCGACAAGAATAATCCCACCAACTACAACAAGGAGGGCAGAGAGTCTGAGTTCCCCGTATCAATTCAGGTTATTGAAAACGGAAAGGCAGTTTATAACGCTGACCTTGGTGCAAAGATTTCGGGCAACTGGACAAGATCAGCTCCGCAAAAGAGTTTCCGACTTGTTACACGTTCCGAATATGGCGATACTTCAATTAAATATCCGCTTTTCACCGACCTTACGGATATAAACGGCGAAATTCTTGAAAGATTTGTTAAGGTTACATTGTGGAACGGCGGAAACGATTTCCAGTTTTTACATTTCCGAGATGCCTTAATTCAGGAACTTTCAGCTGACCTCAATGTGGAAACAATGGCAAGTGAGCCGTGTATTCTCTTTATTGACGGCGAATTCTGGGGATTTTATATGCTCCGTGAAAGAGTTGATGCCGAGCATCTTTCAAATCATTTCGGACTTGATGAAGAAGATGTAGTTGTTTTGAAGAATGGAACTCTTGATGACGGCACAGACCAAGACCTCAGCGAATTTGATAAGTTCACGGTATGGGCTAAGGATGCGGATATGACAAATTCCGAGAATTACGAAAAATTCTGTGAAACAATAGATGTGGAAAGCTTTATTGACTATATGGCTGTTGAAACCTACATCAACAATAACGACTGGGCAAGCACGGGAATGAACAACTGGCAGGCATGGAAGTCAAGGACAGTTCATAACGAAATTCCTCAGGCAAATGGCAAATGGCGGTTTGTTCTCTATGATACCGATGTGAGTACAGGTATGTATGATAATTATAAAACTATGGCTAATTATAATTCCCTTGGAAATAGTATGCCTGTGTCAACACATTTCAATTTCCCAGCAATACTGAAAAGCCTTATCAAAAACAGCGATTTCCGACAGAAATTCCATGACAGATACGCATATATTATTGAAAATAATTTCAATAAAGAAAAGGCTGGCGGCAAACTTTCCGAATATGCAGACGCATACAAAACTGTTACCTGTGACACATATATTCGCTTTGGTATTAAGGACTGTGCATATGCCTACGATTCGGAATTGCTGAAAGTAGCCAATTTCTTTAATGACCGTCCTCAATATGCCAAGCAGTATCTTGATGAATTTTGCAATCAATATTAATTATCAGAAAGGAAGTTGATAGAAGTGTCATATAAACGATTAATTTCAACATTGACCGCAATGATTACCGCTGTATCTGCAATGCCTTTTTGCCAACAGTTAATGCAGTAG
>CALFMA010000418.1 GCA_937880065.1 uncultured Ruminococcus sp. | reverse complement strand
AGGTCTCCTTCCGCACAGACGCGGGAAAGGTGCAGGCGGTTCGCGATATTTCCTTCGATCTTTACAAGGGCGAGACCCTTGCCATCGTCGGTGAGTCCGGCTCCGGTAAGTCTGTCAGTATCCGTGCCATCATGGGTATTCTGGCAAACAACGCCATCATCGAGTCCGGCGAGATCCTGTACGACGGCATGGATCTGACCAAGGTGAAGGAAGAGGACTTCCACCACATTCGTGGTAACCGTATCGGTCTGATCTTCCAGGACCCCCTGTCTGCTCTGAACCCCATCATGAAGATCGGTAATCAGATCACCGAATCTCTTGAATTCCTTCACCGCGTATTTTGATTAAAAGACTGAAAAGAGCTTTTATTATCAAAATCATCAGATGAAATTATATTATTGACAAGCTTCTGGATTGACCTGTTGAAATTCGGCGATTCCTCGTGTTTACAGCCGCATGAACGTGAATACACTACAGAACAGCCGATTTTATGCATACCCGATACTTTTTTGCTTTTCAGAGCCTCTATAATCTGCTTTGCCATTTCCTCATAGTCAGGCACACAAGTTGAAAGAGTCGGAAAATGAATACGTGACTGTTCAATTCCATCAAAGCCTGTGACAATGCACTCATCGGGAATACGGTAGCCTCTTTTCTGCAAAAAATTGCTTACGGTAATTGCCATTGTATCGTTGGCACATATAATCGCATCGGGAATATCACGTTTCTCAATGTCGAACCACCGCATCATAACATCATTTGTAGGGCCGTCCCAGAAATCACCGTACCCCACCTTAGCTTCATCATAGGCAATTCCGTTTTTCTCCAATGCCCGACGATATGCAGCACGTCTTTCCTCAGCATAATCATTTCCCTCTGTGCCTGTAATGAGGTACAGATTTTTTGCACCATGGAATTTTATAACATGGTTGCACAGAGTTTCAAAGGCATCGGCATAATCAAAGGCAAAGCACGCTCCGCCCTCCAGTTCCTTATCAATTGAAATGAGAGGAACTCGGTTTTTACGGCATTTTTTAACAATTTCCCCCACTACTTCTTCGTTGTGGATAAAGCTTGGAAATATAATCATTGCCGCAAGTTTTTTATAAGGAATAAGCCTGAAAACAGAGGACGCACCCTCGTTATTCTTATTAAATCTTTCGTACAGGTCAGAAACGGAATTGAAAATTATAAGTCTGTAACCACAGTCAACTGCAAATTTATTGAGCTTTTTCACAAAATTATATCTATCCTCATCATAAAGAGTGGACAGACAAACACCTATAAGCGCAGGTTGCTGCTCCAAATTCATCACCTCCGTTATATATTGATGCGTCAACTAACTCGTGATTTTTTCTGCTTGCCTAAAATATTCACGAGTTAGCTGCCCCATCAATAAGAGATACACTCTCAAAATTTTCACGAAAAAATATACTATTATTCTATCACATTTTGTTAGAAAAGTAAAGGGGTTTAGGGTAAAAATCACAGAATTTTTTTGTTTTTTAACCCTTTTGTGATAAAAAGAGCAAAAAACGGTCACAAATAGTTACAATTGCTCTTTTTTGCTTTACACATAAAATTTTATGTGCTATAATTTATATTGGAAAGGTGAAATTTTAAATGTAATTTCTACCTAAAACTATGGAGATGATAATATGAAAAAGAAAAGTGAAAAAATCCTTGCTATGGTTACAGCTTTGTGCTGTATGGCAAGTGCAACTGCCTGTGCACGTAAAGTTCAGAACGCAAACGAAAATAACAACGAAGGATTTGTTGTTGTCGGTGACAAGGCTGACGTAAATGAGTCAACTGAACAAGAGTCTACTTTAACTCTTGTTCCACGTACAACTGCGGCTTCTGATTCCGCAAATACAAGCGTTTCAAACGCAACTGCTGCCACAAATACGGCTGAATTTGTAACACGTTCCAAGGAAGAAATTGAAAAAATCAACAGCAAAAAAACTACTTCAACAGTAAAAGCTACAGAGAGCAGCACAAGCGGAACAAGCAAAACAACAACTTCAACTACACAGACATCTACAACGGCAACTACTGAAAAAAGCCCCTCTGCTCCCACAATTCAGTTAAGCTATACATCAGCTGAAATTATTGTCGGACAGACAAAGACTTATGCTATGGTAACAGGCACATATGACGAGGAATGGACAACCTCTGACGCTAAAGTTGCTACCGTTGACCAGTACGGCAATATCACAGCAGTCGGTGAGGGCAGCTGCAAAATCAGAGTTACCGATAAGAATACAAAGGAATTCGGTGAAATCTCTGTAACTACAAAGAAAATGCAGGGAATTCAGCAGATTGACGGTATAACATATATCGACGGCGTTCTTATTGCCAATAAGACATATGCCCTCCCACGCTCCTACAATCCGGGCGGACTTACATCTGAAACTTACAATGCTTTCCAGTCACTTGTACAGGCTGCGGCAAATGACGGATACAGCCTGTGGAACGCATCGGGTTTCCGTTCATACGAAACACAGGAGCAGATTTACAACAATTACGTTTACACTCACGGACAGGCAACAGCTGATACATTCTCAGCTCGTCCCGGTCATTCCGAGCATCAGACAGGTATGGCAATTGATGTAAACAATCCAAGCGATTCATTCAACGGCACTCCCGAGGCTATCTGGCTTAAAGAGCATTGTGTGGATTACGGCTTTATTATCCGCTACCCCGAGGGAAAGCAGGATATAACAGGCTACAAGTATGAGTCATGGCACATCCGCTATGTAGGTGTTGATATGGCGAAAAAACTCCGTGATGCAGGCATTGCAAAGGGCGACGCAAATATTACTCTTGAAGAATATTTCGGCATCACTTCTAATTATAACTAACTGAAAGACGGGCGGTTTGCCCGTCTTTTTTTCAGCTGTTTTCGCTGAGGTAAATCGAAACTCTGTTTTGTATGATTTCCGCACATTCTGCGGCTGTTTTGTCACCTGCGGCAAAGGCTTCGTATTCCTCCATTAAAATATTATACAAGGTTTGGTTGTAGTCAGCGGGAATTGTACATTTTGAAATATACTCCAACGCCATATTGTATTCCTCGTCAGTTATAGGTTTTTCAGTTGTAAACGTGGTGACAGTAACCCCATTTTCATCAACATATACGGGATTTTCCGAATCCCAGCGTATCTGCTTGTTAATCTTCTCAAATGCACCCTTGAATGTCACAAAGCTGCGCTCCGTCTGCAAATAAGATGTAAGCAAATCCTCCGAGGTAATATAGTTTATGTAATCCCATGCACCCTCGGGGCATTTGCCGTTAGTAACAACACTATAAAGGGTTTGAAAAAATATATTTGATTGAGGATTTTCCGAGGGAGCGTCAAGAAGTGTGAATTCTCCGTCATCAAAATGGTATCTATGCTTAATATTTATAAAATCGTCCAATGCAGTAGCATTAACTGTGGCTACCATTACCTCACCATTTAATAAACGATTGTCATTCTCTTTGAAAAACAGATTGATTTCTTCGTCTGTATGAGTGTCATAGAATGTCTGCCAGTCAATTTCGGGCATAAGTCGGACAGTTTTGGTAAATTCCAACATTTCAATAAATTCGGGAGTATTGAAATTACATTCGCCCTTTTCGTAATCTATAAAGGCATTGAGATTTCCTGCACAGAGAAAGCTGAAAACCTGCTCTTTCGTTTCCATAGAAATATTTGAAAAATATACATTTTCAGGCATACTGTCGTATATTTCTTTAAATTCCTGCCATGTCATATCGCCCTTGGGGAAAATATCACTTCTTCCTATAGCAGAAACAAGCTGGAATTTCTGGGATATTCCGTAAAGTCCGCCGTCAATTTCAAGAGCCTCCGCCACATTGTCGAGAATATCTTCCCTTTTAAAGCCGCCGTATTTCTCCGAAAGCTCGTACATATCCATAACTGCACCTAAATTTTTCAGCCGACGCATATTATATGTGCCGCTGTAGCTTATGCAGTCGGGAGCATCATCAATCAGCACCGCCGCTGTGAAATCGTCCATTTCGCTATAGGGTTTCAACTCCGCTTTAAAACTGTCGCTTTTCTTATTAAACATCGTAACAAGTTCTTGGTCCATAGTGTTAATACCGCCCACCACGCCTATGACCATATCTTCACGGTTCATCACATAATCATCGGGACGGACGGTGAGAAGTGTAAGGAAAGTTTTATCCATTTCGCTGCTGATACCTGCGAATTTCCCCTCCCCTGCATATACAAGGCTTCTGTAATCATTTATGGACACAAGGGAGTCGTTGTAGTTGAAAAGCTCTGTAAGACTGCCGTTTTCCGTCATTCCGTACACACCGCCGTTGAGCATGAAAAATGCCGTAAATCCACCATAGCCCTTTGTTATTCCAAGATTGAGATTAAGGCGGAGATATTCGCCGTATTCCGTCATATTTTCGGGCAGAGTAAGGCTTAGCTTGTCCATATAGCAATATCCTGTATCAGCTGCGGCAATGATTTTTCCGCTGCTGTCCTCGCAATATGAAACAAAGCCGCCATCCTGTCGGGTTTCGAGAATATTTCCCTCCAAATCCATAATCAGCTTGCCCGATGATAATACAATAAGAAGTTTCCCGTCAATAAGCTGAAAATTCTGAATTACATCGTTATATGGAGCGTAGTAATCTCCCAGTTCGGGAATTGGAATTACCGTTTCACCGCTGCCGTCGGGAGCGTATTTCCGCAATTCATAGGTAAATTCCGCATTTTCAAAATATTCGGGAGTTCCGATTTCATAATCCGAATGAACGTTTGTCACCAATGCAATCATAGTTCCGTCGTCGGCACAGTCAAAATTGACAAATGCGTTTTCTTCGGATGTAAAAAGCTCCGTAGTTGACTTAATAGACATATTTTCGTCATAGTCGGCGAATTTGTAGCAGTTTTTGCCGTCGGCATAAATCAGCCTTACCCCTTGCCCGTCAATGTAGGTCATGCCCTGAACAAGCCG
>CALFMA010000417.1 GCA_937880065.1 uncultured Ruminococcus sp. | reverse complement strand
CCGACTACATCCTGCTGCCTTGATGATGAAAGAGTTCATATTTTTTATGAGGACGGCGTGAGATTTATCCGCAGCTGTGAAAATAAATACGATGTTATAATTGTAGATTCCACCGACCCATTCGGACCGGGAGAGGGACTTTTCACAAAGGAGTTCTACGGCAGCTGTAACAAGGCACTCCGTGAGGACGGAATTATGGTAAATCAGCACGAAAGTCCGTTTTATGATGAAGATGCGGCGGCTATGCAGCGTTCCCACAAGAGAATTGCTGAAAGTTTCCCCATAAGCCGTGTGTATCAGGCACATATTCCCACATATCCCTCGGGACATTGGCTTTTCGGCTTTGCGTCGAAGAAATACCACCCTGTTCACGACCTTAACGGCATAAAGTGGAATATGCTGGGACTTAAAACAAAATATTATAATTCAAAGCTTCACGTCGGTGCATTTGCCCTGCCGAATTATGTAGAGGAAATGCTCCGAGATGTGGAGTAATGGGAGAAAAATAAATGCTTGAAAAAAATATACAGACCTTTATCGGCTGCGACAGCGAATATGAAAACGCAAAAATTGTGCTTTTTGGTGCAGGCTTTGACGGAACTACAAGTTTCCGTCCGGGAACAAGATTTGCTCCCTCTGCCATAAGAAACGAAAGCTTCGGAATTGAAACATACAGCCCTTATCAGGATAAGGATATGCTGGATTACAGCTATTTCGACAGCGGAGATTTAGAGCTTCCCTTCGGAAGTGTAAGACGTACTGTTGCGGATATTGCAATGCGTACCGATACAATTTTGGCTGACGGAAAAATTCCTTTTATGATAGGCGGAGAGCATCTTGTAACTCTCGGTGCTGTTATGGCGGTCAAGGATAAGGCGGAGGATTTGTACATAATCCACTTTGACGCTCACGCTGATTTGCGTGATGACTATTTAGGTCAGCCTTTATCTCATGCCTGCGTTTTGAGAAGATGTCACGAACTTGTGGGAGATGACCATATTTTTCAGTTTGGCATCAGAAGCGGTGACCGTGAGGAATTTGTATTTGCCGCGGAGCATACGGAAATGCACAAGTTCAATTTTGACGGACTTGAAGAAGTTGTTGAAAAGCTGAAAGGCAAAAAGGTATATTTTACTCTTGATTTAGATGTGCTTGACCCCTCGGTATTTCCGGGAACAGGTACTCCAGAAGCGGGGGGAGTTACCTTTGAGGAACTGCGAAAGGCTGTGACTCTTGTATGTTCAAAGCTTGATATAGTGGGCTGTGATGTTAATGAGTTAAGCCCTCATTACGACCAGTCGGGAGCATCAACAGCCGTAGCCTGCAAAATTATAAGGGAAATGTTGCTTGCGATGTCATAACTGAGGTGAAATAATGGGGGAAATATTTGTTATAGTTTTGGGTGCAATCTTCGTACTTCTGGGGATTTTAATGATTGTCAACCTGATAAGAGATAGGAAATTATGTACATATCCTGTTGATGCAAAAGTTGCAGAGGTTATTCTTACCAGACGGAGAGGTCATGGAAGATGTACAGCTCGTACCGCTGTTTTTGAGTATTATTTTGAAGGCAACGTATATCGGATTAAGGACAATGTAGGTACAAGTGAGGAAAAATATCATACTGATGATATTGTGGAGCTTTATATTGAACCGGAAAAACCTGAACACTTTTATTGTCCGAAAAATGATAAAGAAAAATATATAATAATTACAGCATTCACATTAATGGGTGGCTTTGTTTTATGGTTTGGCATTTTGATAGCAAATGCGTAATACGCAAAAAGATATAAGGATATTATAAGGGTAATGATATTGGCGATTTCATAAAATAGGGGGATTACTGAAAATTATGTGGAATTTTGAAAATTATTCGGAAAGCGAATTGCGTTTGAAGTACTGGTTATTCAGGTCGCTTTTGTTTCTACTGATTTTTTTCACTATAGCCTTTCTCTCAATTGGATTAATCACACTTTCAATTGGTGGAGATGATAAGCTATGTACCGAAAGCGTAACAGCTACTGTAACGGAAAATATCAAAAGTGAGCATATAGACAGATATAATAATAAAAAATTAAAAAGAACTACCTACACTTATGCACCTGTTTACAGCTATGCTTACAATGGCAGAGAATATTCCGTTGAAAGCAGTAACAGCACAGGACCTGCTAAGTATAATGTGGGAGATAGAGTTGTTATAATGATTAATCCTAATAATCCAGAGGAAATTTATGAGCCTGAATTTAAAAAAATAGAAGTTACTTCAATTATTTATATTATTGTTGGCGTATGTATTTTTTTAGCGTGTATAGCTGATATTATATGCCTTATCCGTGTAAATAAGAGGCTTAAAATATTAAAAACAGATAAGTAAATAGTCAAGGGAAATACTCCCTGCACTTTCAAAAAATTTGGGGAAACAATGATTTAAGGAGATTATTATGGAAATAAACGTCAATGGCTCAGGAAAATCAACTTTTATAGTATTTATTGTAAGGTTCGTAATAACTATTATCATCACTCTATGTTGTGCCGCAGGTGCTACAGGCACTTATCTGCTGAAAACATTTTTGCCGATGTATAATGATGAAATGGATATGAAGAAACGTAATCTGGAGCCGATAACTGCAACTGTTCTATCAGTTGACAGGGAATTTACAGAGCATAATATCATAGGATATATGGAACTGTCATATGAGTACAACGGAAAAGATTATGTTTATAATATGAAATATTACGAGGAGGGAAATTTTCATTATTCAACCGATGAGGAGAACGATGAACGTCCAAGCAGAGAAGATAATGATATGAGTTCTAAAGAGCATTGGGAAGAATTACAGGCAATGGTGGGAAAAACAAAGGATGTATTTATTGACCCCTCTGAGCCTGATAAGCTGTTTTTTCCGGGTTCAGAAGATACTATAAAAATTCTCAAGATAATGGTGTATATAGGCTTTGGATTATATGCTTTTATTGCTTTGAATATAGTGATTGCACTGTTAATAGGCAGAAAGTTTCTCAAAAAAAGTGTTCGTAAAGTAAAAGAGCATATAGCTGAATACTCTGAAGAATAATTATTAAATGGAAAACTAAAAATTGAAAATAACGGCTTTGTTTGGGTAATATGTGCAATAAGCCGTAAACGTGAAAAAGTCACGTGAAATGAAATTTAATGTATAGGGAATATTTGTAAAGGGGGAATTTATATGGATATTTATACAAACAATTATGATTATTCGGGGGAAATGCAGCCTAAAAAAACAGGCGGCGGATGCCTTAAATATATATTATTCTTAATGATATTTTTATTGTTCGCCAGTGTGCCGCTTATGTGTATCGGCGGCGGAGCTGTTTTCTATGTGATGATTAACAATGCTCCAAGGGAATGTATTGTTTCAGTTGAAGCAGAAGTAGAGGATAATGAAGTTCATACAAGATATAGCCACTCAAGAAAACATAGCGGAAGTTCAAGATCATACAGTCCGATTTATGTGTATGAATATGAGGGAAAAACATATCATGCCGGAAGTAGTTTCAGTATGAGTCCCGCAGCTTATAAAATTGGCAATAAAGTTGAAATTATGATTAATCCCGACGATCCCACACAGATTTATGATCCTGAAATGGCAGAAAAGGTGAGTAAAGCTCCTATAATGTTTATAGCAATAGGTGGTGCGGTAATTGTAGTTGAACTTATCGCAATGATTGTTATTTCAAGAAAATTGAAAAAAATCGGGAAACGCAATTCAGAGGGTTATAATTAATGATTTAAAGCGCCTCGCACATCCGCAAACTAAAGTTTGCTCCGTGCGGATCGGCAAATAACAATTTTTAATCAAACAAATCGCATAATTACTGTGCGGTGTTGACTATAAAAAAACGGAGGAAAAATAAAATGGGAAAATGTATGATAATCGGCTGCGGAGGCGTAGCATCTGTAGCAATTCACAAGTGCTGTCAGAACAGCGAGGTTTTTGAGGGAATTATGATTGCAAGCCGTACAAAGTCAAAGTGCGACGCTCTCAAAGAAAAACTCCAGCCTACAACAAAGACAGTAATTGAAACAGCACAGGTCAACGCTGATAATGTTGATGAGCTTATTGCTCTCATTGAGGCATATAAGCCCGATGTAGTGCTTAATCTCGCACTTCCATATCAGGATTTAACAATTATGGACGCTTGCCTTGCTACAAAGACTCACTATGTCGATACAGCAAATTATGAGCCTCTTGATACTGCAAAATTTGAGTACAAGTGGCAGTGGGCATATCGTGAGCGTTTTGAAAAGGCTGGAATCACAGCACTTCTCGGCAGCGGATTTGACCCCGGTGTAACAGGAGTATTCTCCGCATACGCTATGAAACACCACTTTGACGAAATCAATTATATTGATATTCTCGACTGCAACGGCGGTGACCACGGTTATCCATTCGCTACAAACTTCAACCCCGAAATCAATATCCGTGAAGTTTCCGCTAAGGGAAGCTACATTGAGGACGGTAAGTGGATTGAAACAGAGCCAATGGAAATTAAGCGTGTATATAATTTCAAGGGCGTTGGCGAAAAGGATATGTACCTGCTTCACCACGAGGAACTTGAATCTCTCGCTCTCAACATCAAGGGAATCAAGCGTATCCGTTTCTTTATGACATTCGGTCAGAGCTATCTTACACATCTGAAATGCCTTGAAAATGTAGGTATGACTTCAATTGAGCCTATTATGTACGAGGGTAAGGAAATTGTTCCTCTCCAGTTCCTCAAGGCAGTTCTTCCCGACCCTGCATCTCTTGGCCCGAGAACTGTAGGTAAGACAAATATCGGCTGTATCTTCCGTGGAAAGAAGGACGGCAAGGATAAGAATTACTATCTTTACAACATCTGCGACCATCAGGAGTGCTATAAGGAAGTTGGCTCACAGGCAATTTCTTACACAACAGGTGTACCTGCAATGATTGGTGCTATGATGATTATGACAGGAAAGTGGAATAAGGCAGGCGTTTACAATATCGAGGAATTCGATCCCGATCCGTTTATGGAGGCACTTAATAAGTGGGGACTTCCTTGGGAAGAAGATTTCGAGCCTGTACTTGTAGATTGAGAGGTGTAAAAAATGTTTTTAAAAGATGCACTTAAAAAATACATTAAAAAGGAATGTACCGTTACAACTCGTGAAGACGAATATGACGGAATTTTAGTGGAAGTCGGAGATGACTATATTGAGATGAACGACGGGGTTTTCTCTTTTTTCGTTACTCTCAAAGCAATTGAGTCCGTTTCCTTTGAAGAATAATTATAAGGGAATTTCTGAATGAGAAATTCAGAATACCTCATAAGGGAAACTCTAATACCAATCTATGGTTTTTAGAGAACCCAAATAAATTTTAAAATAGGAGTTGAATACTATGCAAATCAAATTCAATAAGCTTGTTAAACCCGTTGTACCTCTTTCAGAGGGTGAAGTTTCAGCTGCAACTGTTGAAACTCAGTCTGCAATTGACAAGGCATTGGCAAGTCAGGCACCTGCGGCAGAGCAGAAAATGGCTGAAATTCCTGCGGCAAATACAATGCCTGCTTTTGATGAGGTTAAACCTTCCGCAGCAGAAACTGTAACTGCACCTGCTATGTCGGCAGCTGAATTAAGCAGTCTTGAGGATACAATGAAAAAGTTCGTCGGAAAGCAGATTCGTATTTATATGGCTGACCACGAATATGTAGCAGGAATGCTTGATACTGTTGAAAACGGCTGGGTAAAAATCACTAACGCTCGTTCAGCAGGAAGTGATTACTACTTTGATGAGGATATTATCAATACCTGCAATATTGTCAGAGTTCGTGTAACTGTGCCTATTGACAAGAAGCAGTATGTTGAGTTTATGAACAGCACAAAGTGATAAAATTCAGGGAGTCGCAATGACTCCCTGATGTATTGATACCAAAATAGTGTAGACAAATCTAATGGCATTTTAGGGATTGGTATAAAAAGGAGTAATTTGTAATGAAAAAGGTATTAGCAGCTGCATTTTCCGCCCTCTTTATCTTCACAGGATGCGGAAAAGACATAAGTACAAACGAAACAAAATCAGCATACGGCGGAGAGTTCATTATTACACTCTATCCGGAATATGCCCCCATTACCTGCGAAAATTTTGAGAAGCTCGTAAGCGAGGGTTTCTATGACGGACTTACATTCCACAGAATTATCAAGGACTTTATGATTCAGGGCGGTGACCCACAGGGAACAGGTATGGGCGGCGAATCCACATGGGGCGGCTCATTTGACGGCGGTAAGGCATATAACCTCATTCATGCCGCAGGTGCGGTTGCTTATGCAAATTCAGGCTCAACAGCTACAAACGGCAGCCAGTTCTATATTGTAACAGGTGAACAGGAAATCGGCGATGACCTTTTCGCAGCTTATGAGGGCTACGGCTATTCATTTACTGAAAATCAGAAAGCTGTTTATAAGGAAAAAGGCGGTGCTCCTTTCCTTGACGGAAATTACACAGTTTTCGGACAGGTTATTGACGGTCTTGATGTAATTTTCAATATCCAGTACACAGCTACAGATGCAAGCGACAAGCCTCTTGAAGATGTTGTTATGGAGTCTGTAAAGCTTACAAAGTACAACGGTGAGCCTATAAAGTGGACTCTTGACGAATACAATTACAACAGTCCCCTTGACGCTGAACCTCTCAACTTCACAGCTCCAAAAGAGGGTGATGAAATTGTAGTAATCAACTTCAAGGACTATGGAACAGTTAAATTCCGTGTATTCCCCGAAGTTGTATCAAAGGCATCTGAAAACTTCCTTGAACTTGCGAAAAAAGGCTACTATGACGGTCTTACATTCCACAGAATCATCAAGGACTTTATGATTCAGGGCGGTGACCCACAGGGAACAGGTATGGGCGGCGAATCCACATGGGGCGGCTCATTTGACGGCGGTAAGGCATATAACCTCATTCATGCCGCAGGTGCGGTTGCTTATGCAAATTCAGGCTCAACAGCTACAAACGGCAGCCAGTTCTATATCGTAACAGGTGAAATATACGATACAGCAGGACTTGATGCATATGCTCAAAGCGGTCTTAAATTCGGCAAGGCTGCAAGTGAGATTTATACAACACAGGGCGGAACACCTTTCCTTGACGGAAATTACACAGTTTTCGGACAGGTAATCGACGGCCTTGACGTTGTTTTTGAAATTCAGGAAACAGCAACAGATGAAAATGACAAGCCTCTTGAAGATGTTGTTATGGAATCAGTTACAGTTGAGGAATATGACGGAAGCGAGATTAAATTCTATCTTGCTGATTATGTGACAGCTAATGAGGATAAGGAGTCAGAAACAGAGGACTCAGAGGAAACTACAGCTGCACCTGAAGAAGAAACAGAAGCAGCAACAGAAGAAACTTCTGAAGCTGAAGAAAATACAGAGAATACAGAAGAAAATACAGAAGAAACAACGTAAGGAGTTCCCGGAATAAAAGAATTGTGCAGGTGGCTTTTTTACCTGTGATTTAAGGAGAGAATAAAGTGGATAAGTTTGTTATAAAGGGCGGCCGCCGTCTTATGGGTGAGGTTGTCATCAGCGGAGCGAAAAATGCCGCTGTTGCGATACTTCCGGCTGTCATACTTTCAGATGAACCATGCGTAATTGAAAATGTACCCGCTATCAGCGATGTAAACATTTGTCTGCGTATACTTCGTGAAATGGGTGCTGAAATTGAGGAATTGGGAAATAATACCTACCGTATTGACCCCACAACAATTCATAGCTGCTGCGTTCCATATGAAACAGCAAGAAAAATGAGAGCGTCTTATTATTTCCTCGGTGCATTGCTGGGAAAATACAATAAGGCGAGAGTTTCAATGCCAGGCGGCTGTCCTCTCGGTGACCGCCCCATTGACCAGCATTTAAAGGCATTTTCTGCCCTTGGTGCAAAGTATACCCTTTCACAGGGAATGATTGACCTTACAGCTGAAAAGCTTAGCGGCAACCCCATTTTCTTTGATGTTGTAACAGTTGGTGCAACTATGAATGCTATGCTTGCCGCTGTAAAGGCAGAGGGACTCACAGTTATCGAGAATGCGGCAAAAGAGCCTCATATCGTTGATTTGGCGAATTTCCTCAACTCAATGGGTGCAAATATTATGGGTGCAGGCACAGATGTTATCAAGGTAAGAGGAGTTGAAAAGCTCCGTGGTACAACATATGCCGTAATTCCCGACCAGATTGAGGCAGGTACATTTATGGCTGCAATTGCGGCTACAAAGGGCGACGCTATAATAAAGAATGTTATTCCGAAGCACCTCGAATCCATAACAAAGAAAATGGAGAAAATCGGTGTAAATATAGAACAGTATGACGACAGCATAAGAGTATGGGTTGACGGCCCTCTCGTAAAGGCAAATGTCAAGACAGCTCCGCATCCGGGATTTCCTACAGATATGCAGTCACAGATTGCAACTCTGCTTACACTTGCAGAGGGTACAAGCATTATCACAGAGAATATCTGGGACCAGCGTTTCGGCTATGTTGACGAGTTAAGACGAATGGGTGCAGATATTACGGTAAATGGCAAGGTTGCTCTTATTGAGGGTACAGGCAAGCTTATGGGTGCTCCCGTAAAGGCTTGTGACCTCCGTGCAGGTGCGGCACTTATCATTGCAGGACTTGCGGCATCGGGAGCGGATGCCTATATGCTCCATGTGACCACCACCCCCTCCGTGTCCTATGTGACCCGTACCGATGGCTTTGACTGCGGTGTGATGATCTCCGCCTCCCACAACCCCTACTACGACAACGGCATCAAGCTGATCAACCATAACGGAGAAAAGATGGAGGAGCAGATCATTGCGCTGGTGGAGGA
>CALFMA010000416.1 GCA_937880065.1 uncultured Ruminococcus sp. | reverse complement strand
CAGTTTCAAGCCGTCCTCCTACGCTGTCGCCCTCAGCTTTAGCCGCCATTATAGCCGCTTTCATAGGTTCTTCCGCATCGGCATTGAGTACGGCAAATTCTCTGCCGTCAAGATATGCAATGTCCTCGCTGATATTCTCAAAACTGCGGTCAAAAACTCCGCCGCAGGAGAGAATGTGAGTACCGATAGTAATTCCCTTTTCCTTGAGGGCAGAAATGGCAACTGCACCTGCCGCAACGATACCTGCGGTTATGCGTCCCGAAAAATGACCGCCGCCACGGAAATCCTGAAATCCGCCGTATTTTTCATCAGCGGTAAAATCAGCGTGACCGGGACGTGCTTTATAGGCAAGTTCACCGTAGTCACGGCTTCTTGTATCCTGATTTTCTATTATAAAGGTAATAGGCGTACCTGTAGTTCTGCCGTTGAAAACTCCGCTTACGATTTTGACCTCATCGGCTTCTTTTCGGGGAGTAGAAATAGCTCCCACGGATTTTCTGAGGCTCATCTGACGGGCAATAAATTCCTCATCAACGGCTATACCCGCAGGCATACCGTCAAGAACTGCACCGATAGCCGTTCCGTGACTTTCGCCGAAAATAGTTACAGCTATTTCAGAGCCGAATGTGTTTTTCAATTTGTTTCAACTCCTTAAATTTGTATCAACTAAAAAAGTATCAACCATAATTATACATCAATATCACGCTGATGTCAAGGGTAATATTGCGTAATTATTTAAAAAGCCATTAGCTGTTAGCTGTTAGCCTTTAGCTTTTAGGACGGCAAGTTAATTAAGAATTAAGAATTATGGACGGCAGTCTTAACGATTGCCGTCCATTTTTTGATTTAAAGCTGTTAGGTACGAAATTTCGGGCGGATATTATCCGCCTGCTAAAGGCTAACGGCTAAAGGCTAACGGCTTTAATACGGCTAATGGCTTTAATCAAGAATGCAAAATAAAATCAAGGTTGCAAAAACAAAATTGCATTCTTCCTTGCAATCTTCTTTTTGCACAAAAACAGCGTGTAGTTTTTGTTATTATTGCACATAATCAGCTATATTTCGTTAATTAGTGGACTGCCAAAGGCAGCCACTACACTAAACATCTAATAGCTAACGGCTAAAGGCTAAAAGCTTTTATACAAAAAAGACGGCAGAAATTAATCCACCGCCCATAATTCTTAATTCTTAATTTAATTACTCATTCTCCTTAAACCCCACCGCTTTTTCGGGATATGCAGAGCTGATATATTCGTAAAGCTTCATAATTTCCACTTCTTCGGCTTTACCCGTAACAAATTTCCCCATATCTTCACTTTCGATTTCATCTTTAAGAGCCTTTACGCTCTCATCACCGAACTCGAAAACAATATCAATTGTATGCCATTTCTTATAACGGTCTGCATGAGAAGAAATTGTATAATACACGGATTTTACCTGTTCCATATCAATTTCCCACTTGTAGAATGACCATTCACATTTGATTATACTACCCTCACCAAAGCTGACTTCCGTTTCCGTCATAGTTGCAATGACTTCACCTATAATCAAAAATACAAAGCTTATTCCCAGCAATATCATAACAACAGCAAAAAAGATGTCATTACCGATTAATCCTGCTATAAGCATAAGCAAAAATGACGAAGCAAAAGCAATTACAGGTATTCCAATTACCCACCACGGCTTTCCTGATATACCTATCTTTTTCATTTTAAATTCCCCCAAACCTTATATCAATGTGCAGCGGTTAATATCCGATTTTTTAGCTATTAGCTGTATTAAAGCCATTAGCCATTAGCCGTTAGCTATTAGCTATAGGCTCTTTAAAATAATTACGCATTGCCGAAAAGCTAATGGCTAAAAGCTAATTGCTAAAGGCTTTTATCATTGTACAAAAAATGAACGGCAGAAAAAATTCCACCGTTCTTTTAATTCTTAATTCTTAATTCTTAATTCTTAATTCAATTACGCATTACGCATTACGCATTAATAACGACGCTTTCAGCGTCATTTTTGCGTAAGGCTATAACAGTTCCCTTGACGGAATAAGCCGAGGGGTCACCTGAAAAACTGCGGCATCGGCATTCCACCAATGTGCCTGCTGTAAATCCAAGTTCTTTCAGCCTTTCCGATATATCAGAGGGCATAACAGAAACTATAATTCCCTTTTCGCCCTCATTTAAATCATTGAGTTTTCTTTCGGATTTCATAATCTCCTCCTTGTATTAAGGGCATCTCAAAAACCATTTAGAGATGCCCTTATATTATATTCCAAAGAAAATCATTGGTTTACTCAACAGGAGGGAAACTGTCATACATACTCATTTCAACAGATATTCCGTTTTTGCTGCCGTTTATTCTGATTGCGTTTATTCTTCGGCTGCCGAATTCATCACTTATGAGAATATCATTAATATCCTGTCCGAAATAATTAAGAATAGTGATGAAATATCGTTTGTAATCCCTCTCCGACATCATCATTCTGTATTGACAAGCCAAATCGGGATTGTTGAGAAATCTTTCGTCAAGGTCAAAATGCCGCTGTCGTATAATGCCTCTTTCAATGGCTTTTTCCGATTCAGCGGAAAATGTACCGTATTCCCCTTCAATATCAGCCATATTGTACTTGCTTACCATTCGCCTTGTCATAATTTCCGTACCGATAGAAATGACTTGCTGCTTGCTGCATTGTATTTTCTTCGGGTTTAACGGCATACTTATCTTAACTAAGTTATTCCCCGAAATATACGGATGAACTCCTGCAATCTTATATGAGAGATTTGCTATGCCGTCCCACATAGACGCACCCTTTTTTACATAGATATAGCTGTTCTGTGTATTGTTCTCGTGTTCAATATCGGGGAAAGTTATATACTCGTCAAAAAGTTTGTTGAAAGTTATATTGGAATACATTCCCGGCGGCAATTGATTTTCTGTAAGCAGGGCGGTAAAACCTCTTGATATTGCAACTCCGCAGGTTACGCCGTTTCTTTTCGTCACCTTATAGCTGTCCACGAAACCGTAATGTACATTATAGCCGCCGACGCCTAACCTGACAGCGGTTATATCGTCGGGAATATCATCACCGTACACTATAGCTTTCAGCGTTGTATAAGGTGTAAAGGCTTCTTTTACATAGGAAAAGGAAACGCACTTGTTGTAATATTGTTCCGTGCCGTCCCTTAATTTAAATTTAAGCCAGTAAGTATTCATTCTTCTACCTCACTAACAAAATACGAAATATTAAGAGTAGTGGCTTCTATGGTAAGTTCAATGAAGTCCTCGCCGCTGTCGATTACGTTTATTCCCGTTATTATGCAGTTGATGAATTTGTATTTTTTATAGATAATCTGATAATTTTCTGTGCCGTTGATATTGTTTGCAAGAGCCGCATACATCATGGGATTTTCCTTGTCGTAAATCCTGCCTGTGAAAGAGATTCGTGTGGGCTTGCGGCATTTGTTTGTATAATAGGGAGTTCCTGTAACTGTGGGAGTTGTTGAAATATCAGTTTTTGTCTGCAATGTCATTTTTTCGCAGTACAATATAATTGCTCCGATTTTTACAGGAAATGGTTTTTTTATGCTGATTTCCATTTATTCCGCCGCCTCCTTTTCAATTGTTTTCATACAGCTTATTTTCAGAACTGCCGTAAGAGTTTGTTTCCGCAGTTTAGCGTCATAAGATGTGGTAATGCTTTTCAGACGGCTGTTCAATCCGCATAGGCTGTCAATTGTGCTTTCAAGGCTGCTGCGGTAATAACCGTAAAGCTGTTCCTGTGACAGCTGTGGAGGAGCGTATACTGTGAATTTCACGTCGCATTTCACAGGGATATAAATTTTCGTTTCGGAATGGATAGGGGAAAGGGCTTCATATTCACCTGCACCTATTACAACAAAATAATCCCCTTTATCACGGACAGGCATAGCGTCATAGGAGGGACAGACATTGACTACCCCCTTATCATCAAGAGCCTGTCTTATCTGTCTGAGTATCTCAATCATAACCTGCCTCCTTTACACAACGACGAGGAAAATCAAATCCGAATCCTTGATAATATCGCTGCAAAGGCGGTAATATCCCCTTAAAAGACCTTCGGCAAAGGAGAGGATTTTTCCGCCGTTGTCCTTTATGACCTTTCCGCTGTATGTAAATTCAGAGCGGTCCTGTGCGGTCAATGCCTGATAATAGCGGTAGTTTGCAATTGCAGCACAGAGAAAATCAAGCCGTGGGTCTTCTCTGTCAGCAGTTTCGGAAATCATTCTTTCGACTTCAAATACTGCAAGGTCAATTAAAGGTTCGTGCTCCGCTGTGCAGGTATCTCCCGAAAAAAGCTTGAAAAGTGATTTTACCTTAGTCATATTCATAATAATCATCTCCTATATTCTGAAACGTGACATATCCTCTTTCTGTGTATCTGCCGAAAGCTGAACTTCCATTTCCTTGCTGTGGGCGGTAGCTTCATAGCCTTTTTTTAACGATTCAAGTTCGGTTACGGATTTGCCCTCAATTGATAATTCAGCCTTTTCAGCCGCCTTTACACCGCCGTTGAAAAATGCAAGCTGACGAATTTCACGGCAAAGCTTTTCCACATCGGGCAATTCCGCTGTCGAGGGCATTTTCTCGCAGCCGTTTTCGCTGTATTTTTTGGTAACTCCTGCATTTACCTGTGCAGGAACTGCCACAAAACTCCATTCATAGGCATCTGAAACATCATCGAGAATTGTGTGGCAAATTCGTCCGCCATAGCTTTTACCGTTTATATGACCGCAGCTGCCCTGTGATTTTTCTCTGCCGCAGAGGGAGCAGATTCTTTTTGCCGCCGAGCAGGAAATGCTGACTTCTTTTTTAATTCCGCCGTCAATTTCCGCAATGAGATTTTTGTTATCCTCTGTGCGAACCATATAAGCGGAGGCTTTCAGGTATTTGTACGGCTCATTATTTTTAGTGGTGCGGCTTTCGTCGGTAATAATTTCCGTATCAAAAATTCTTGCAGTCTGATTTGATGTGCTGGGCTTGTGGTCGAAAATACCTGTTTTGCCGATGAACATTGATTTCAGCGTTTCGAGTGCAGCATCGGAAAAGCGTTCACAATCACGGTCAATTTCGTTATCGCAGAGGATAACGGAAAAGGTGTAGAGTTCCTCCTCTTTGAGTTCACGTCGGGTAAATTTATTGATTTTTTCAAGGGTAGTTTTATCCATTTTTCCTCCTTTTTTTAAACAGAGCCATTAGCCTTTAGCTTTCAGCCTTTAGCTATGGGCTAACGGCTAATGGCTGACGGCTGATTATGAAATTACAATTTTTCTTACAGCTTCGGGCATAATCTTTCTGAATCCGCAGGTAATTGACACAGTAATGCTGTCAAGTTGTCTGTCAATGAGCTTGTCCGTTTCCATTACAAGTCCTGAACTTGTGATAAATTCAAGGGCAAAATTCTTGTCAAGTCCGAGAATTGTATTCTGTGGAAGTGCCGAAGTCTTGACAAGTTCAGAGCCGAATGGGAGCATCATTCTGCCCTCAGCTGATACCTTTGTATCTGAAAGCTGTTCCATTGCCGCAATCTTTGAAGCGTCAGCAGGATTTGCCACAACCGTTGTCATATCAAAGCAGTCAAAGCTGCCGTAAAGTTCCGCAAGCTTAGCATAGGTGAGAGATGTGGCTGAGATTGACTGTGCGGATTCCGCAAGAACCGTCATAGCCTTTTTAACAACCGATACCGCAAGCTTTACGCCGATTCCACGGAGCATAACGCCGAACACATCAAGTCGCTGCTTTCTCACAGCCTCGTAAGATGCGTTGATAAGTCTGCCGTACTTTTCAAGCACAACCGCAGTTTCCCCCTCAGTAACAACAGATTCGGGAAGCTTTACCGTCTGTGCAGTTGATACATAATCTGCCGTATCATCAAGAACACAGCCGAGATACTGACCGCTTTCGCATACGGTTTTTACAGCGGTTACAGATGAAAGCACAGTTCCGTCAAATCCCTTTGCAATACATCTCTTTACAAATTCAGGGAAAAGAACAGCTGTTTCTCCCGATGTGAAGAACTTTTCAACGCAGTCGCAGTCTGTGCCGCTTACTCTGATATTGAATCGTTTCAGCTGTCTTTCAAAAGCGTCAAGGGATTCAAGTTCCGTTCCCACATATGCAGAGGAGGGGTCAAGTTCTTCCAGAGCCGCTGTAAAGCTTTTTCCGCTGAAATTGTACATACCCTTTTCAAGTTTAACATCATTATACATATAATTTTCCTCCATAATCAATTGTTTAATCTCGCTTCGATTTCTGCCGCCCTTGCGTTGTTAAGTCTTGTTTCCGCAAGCACGGATTCGTCCTGTAAGTTAATATTTTCCCACTCCACAGAGCAGTATCCGCCGAATCCCCTTGATTTCAGATAGGCATTTCCTATATCGCGTAAAACAGGGGTGAGAAGCCGACGGTAGTATTCAAGTTCTGATGTGAGAATATCCGCCTGCTGTGATGACATTCGCTCCGTTGAACTCCAGTTAAGTCCAAGCAGAAAGGGTGGAATTGACAGCTTTGCAACTATCTGCTCCAGAAGCTGACGGACGGGGATTTCCGTATCAATAAGCTGATTTTCAGCACCGATTACCTTAATATCCACATCGCCCACAGCAATAAAGTCCTTGACCTGTCCGTATTTTGCGGAATTCATACCGTCAGACCACTCACGGGCTATCTGCATAGCCCTTTCCTTGGAGTGCATAAATTCCCCCGAACCCTCTGTAGGCTTGTATGTAACCGCATACCGCACATTGCCCACACGGTCATAATTCTGCCCGATACATTGGTAAATTCTCAGAAGTATGCTGCTTATTGCAGGAAGTCCCCTCAGAAGTGAATTCCCCCCTGTAAGTGAGGCATATACAATTCTTTCGGGGTGCTGAACTGTCTTGCAGGTGTTGTCATTGCACCTCACCGCATACCGTCTGTCAAAGGGATTTACCCCTGCACTTACCATAACCCGTGTGCTGTCGCCATTCCACAGCCCTGCAATTTCCCTGTCTTTTTCGCTTAATACGATTTCCCCCACAGCGTTGCCATAGGTGAGCAGGCTGTCAAGAAATGTGTCCGCAAAGCAGTTTATGGATTTGCCGTGAAGTCCCACGGGAATATTTTCGCAAAAGCTGTCCAGTTCCCTCTGATGACCTTTTTCGGAGCATACAAGGTGAAAACCGCCTGCAAGTCGGACAATTTTCATAATTGCCGCATCAATGACAGGTACGGCATATCTCAGCCTGTCGAAAAGTTCCTTTTCAAAGGGTGAAGCGTTATTTGGCAGGGTTAGCATTGTGCCTGTTTCCCTTGAAGCAGGGTATAATTCAGGGGCGGCTCTCGGTGTCTTTTTCTTGAATAGCTTCATGACTTCGGTTATTACCTCCTTTTCATCTTTTCATGGATATAACAAAGAAATCGTCGGATTTTTCCTTTGTCACAGCCGTTACAAAATACCGCATATCGTCCATAGCGTGGTCATTTTCCTTAATGGGAGCATCTGTGCCTGCTTTTGCAGACCAGCGATAGAGGGAAAATTCACGGATTATATCGCCGCAGGATTCGTGAAATTTCAGCCTGCCCTCTTTGAGAGCCGCCGCAACTCGCCGTATTCCTGCAACTACGTCATTATCTGCCTTTTCCGTGTGAAATTTTCCGTGCCGCTTGATACATTCGATAAAGCTTGCCGCCGACGGGTCAATTATTACCTTTTCGATTTTGTATCCCTCCGCAAGCCTTTCAAGTGCCGCATAATGCTCCTCATCTGTCCGTGACTGTCCCTCTTTCCGTGAATCGTAATAATATTCCCGAAGCCGATACCACACACCGCCGCTATATCCCCACAATCCGAATGAGGACGGATTGACCGTGCCGTAATCGCAGGATATTACGTATTTTTCGCAATGGGGAGCAGTTGAGAAGATGTGCTTTTCCCGTGAAAACATAGGATAAACAGTTCCGTCTGATACCGTCCATTTCCCCAGTACATAGCGGTCATAGAATGCCCCTGAATACAGCCTTTTATAGCGGTTTTTCAACTCCACCGACAACGACGGATTATCGTCCATTGTGAAATGGATATACAACGCATTTTTGCTCTCCGTCTTTCTGATCCATTCATTGTAGAACCAGTGGGAGGGATTGTCGGGATTGCAGTTGAACCACATTTTCGAGCCGTTTACAGAGCATCGGGCAAGTGCCTGTTCCACAAAGGAACGTGGCATAAGTGCCACCTCGTCAAGGAATACTCCCGAAAGAGTGGTACCCTGAATGAGTGCCGCCGAGCTTTCATCACGTCCGCCGAAAAAATAAAATCGGTTTTTTCTGCCGTTAAAGCTTATGTCGAGGTAATTGCGGCTGACTTTTTCCTCGCATATCATTCCCATTCCGCCAAGCATAGGCAAAAGGGGCGTTATAACATTTCTTCTCAGGGAAGTCACGGTCTTACCGCAAACCGCAAATGCACTTCCGTTGAAGCTGTTCATTGCCCACAGGACGAAGCCTATTGACATTGACAGAGTTTTGCCGCTTCGCACCGCACCGTCGCATATTATTGCATCGTAACGGGAATATTTTTCAGTCAGCCACCAGTTCATCGTAAGCCTTTGTTTCGGGGAAAGTTCAGTTATCCTCATAGTCACCGCCTTGGGCAGAAGCTGTCAGCGCTTCAATGAGTCCTGCCGCCGTATTACTGCCATTCTCCGATGTTTCAAGCTCATAGAGCTTTTCGAGAGCCTTTAGGCGGTCAAAGAATTTGATTTCCATACCGCCGCCTTTCAGCCGTTTGATTTCGGAAACATTGAATAAATTCATTTTTCTGATTGTTTCGGGTGGCGGCAGTTCATCAGCAAAGGCAAGAGTGACAGCGTCGCTGCATTCACCGAAAGCCAAACGTCTTAAACCTGCCTTTACAGCCGAAGTGTGTGAAAGCTTATTTGTCATATCGGCTATAAGTTCACGGCAGTTATTGTCGCTGAGGCAGTCGGCAGCATTTTTCAGAGCCGTAGATTTTGGATAGCCTGCTTTTACGGCGGCCTCCTCGGCATTACCCAACAGGGCATACTGACAACAGAATTCGTACCTCCTTTTATCAATTTTTTCAGCCAT
>CALFMA010000415.1 GCA_937880065.1 uncultured Ruminococcus sp. | reverse complement strand
TCTTGGATAGCGTTTTACAAGACACTCTCTTGCAGCAACTTCCGATTTTCCGCTGTGGTAAACGTATGCGGTATCGAAATAATTCAGTCCTGCCGCCATATATTTGTCAATCATACGGCAAACGTGGTCATAGTCAATTTCTCCGTCCTTTTCGGGAAGCCGCATAAGTCCGAAGCCTAATTTTGAAACATCAAAAATTTCATTTTTTTCCATAGTATCACCTGCTTTTTAATAATTCAAGTCTGTTTCTGATAGCTGTGAGGGCATCGTGAGGGTTGTCAATATTCATAACAGCCGATTCAATTGGGCATAATCCCGCATTGTCACGATTTTTCACAGCCTCCGTCAGAATTGCGTATGATGTGGGAATATTGTGTTTTTTCAGCGTATCAAGGGCAGGTCGGCTTATTACATTGGCATAAATTTCCTTGACTTCAAGGAGAATGTATAAATATGCCGCACCCTTTCCCACAACTTTATCAGCCGCCGAAAATCCCTGTAAATTTATTCCCTCGTCAAGCCATTTCAAAAGGGGAGCAACACCTCTCATTGTGCTTGTGTATTCCTTGAAACCGTCGCATACAACACAGGTGAAATTCCCGTCTGAAAGGGCATTTTTAGCTTTTTCAAGATTATCCATTGTCAGTTTCTGTCAGCCTTTCTCAATGGGGAAACGATAATTGGAATGAGGATAAGCTGTAAAATAATTCCCACTAAACCTGTCTTTATACTTGTAAGAATAATTTCGGGATTAATTACGGAATTGAAACAGTAGAAACCTGTGATAATTGCAATTCCACGGATTGTTCTTCCTGCAAGCTGAGTCATGAGAACCTTTGGAATATCGGACATTTCCACATTTCTGAGAACACCTGCACAAATGCCGTAAACAGCAAGCTCAATCATCATAAAGGGGAGCATTGCCGCCATAGGCATACCTGTGAGGGCAAAGCTGATAAGGGGACTCAGAAAACCTGCAATTCCTGCGGCATATGGCCCCATGAGAAGTCCTGCAAGGATAATGGGCAGATGCATTGGCAGCAGCATTTCGCCCAAAGCTGTGCCAACTCCCATAGAGCCGCCCAGTAAATGTACAAGCTGTGGGAGTGCCACAGCTGAAAGCATAGCCAAAATTGCACCTGCTGTCTGTGCTTTCAGGGATAATGTTTGTTTTGTAGTTGATGTAGTCATTTTCAGACCTCCTTTTTTATACTGGTTAAATTATAACATATTTTAGATGAAATGTAAATGAATTTTTGAATAAAAGTTCGAATATGTAGGAAATTGATGTTGATTTTTCATCTGACGAATTGTTAAAATAAAAAAATAACTTTATTTCCTTGACTTATTATTTAATATATGTTACTATCATATCAAGGGCATCTCTAAAAAGGGGTTTTTAGAGATGCCCTTAAATAGCAAAGCTTTTTTAAAGTTTATACAAGAGATTGAAAAGACCGTTGGTGACGGCAGATGTGGCGGTAGATTGATTCTACTGCTTTTTTATCGAAAGGAATTGTATTATGAAACTTAATCCGATTATTATTTCTCTCCTTGATACCGATTTATACAAGTTCAATATGAATCAGGTGATTTTCCATAAGCATACTGACCTTTGCGGACAGTATTATTTCAAGTGCCGCAGCAAGAATGCCGTTTTTACAGCGGAAATGGCAGAGGAAATAAATGAACAGATTGACCACCTATGCAGCCTCACATTCAAAAAAGAGGAACTTAATTATCTCCGTTCAATCCGTTTTATCAAGAATGACTATGTGGAATTTCTTCGTTTGTGGAAACCTATCCGTGATTACGTCAACGCATATCTTGACGAAAACGGTGAACTGCAAATCGTAGTTGACGGCCCTATTTTCTCAGCAATGCAGTTTGAAATTTACCTTCTGGAAATTGTAAACGAGGTTTATTTCAGAATGAATTATGATTATGATAAGCTGAAAAAATCCGCAGAGGAGCGTCTTGAAAAGAAGATACAGGCTTTGAATGACGGTACGTATACATTCAAATTTGCGGAATTCGGCTGCCGCAGACGACTTTCAAGAGAGTGGCAGGAAGTTGTTGTAAAGCGTTTTGCAACTGAAACCGACAAGTGCGTGGGAACTTCAAATGTTTACCTTGCAATGAAGTACAACATAACTCCCATTGGTACGTATGCTCATGAGTTTGTGCAGATGTATCAGGGAATTGACTCAATTCCGCTGGCATATACAAATCACTACGCTATGCAGGATTGGTATGATGAATACAAGGGCGATAACGGTACAGCCTTGACAGATACAATAACGACTGACCTGTTTTTACTTGACTTCAACCGTTCTATGGTAAACAATTACACAGGAGTTCGTCACGACAGCGGTGACCCCTTTGCATGGGGTGACAAGATGATTGCGCATTACAAGAAATATGGAGTTGACCCAAAAACAAAGCTGCTTTTATTCAGCGACAGCCTTGATTTTGACCGTGCCCAGAAGTTGTATGATTATTTCTGTGATAAGACTAAAGTTTCCTTTGGAATTGGCACATTCTGCTCCAACGATACAGAAGAAAAGGCATTGAATATAGTTGTAAAGCTGCAATTTGTAAACGGCAGACCTGTTGCAAAGCTTTCTGATGATTGCGGAAAATCTATGTGCCGTGATGATGAATATCTTGAATATCTTCGCCGTGCCGTTGATTTCAGACTTAAAAGAGAAGCTGAATAAAACTCATTCTGCGGCATTGCATTTGAAAGCACAAAAAGTCGGGCAAATATTCAAAATCAATGTTATAATATAATTACAGCAGCGGAAATGATGTTTTCAAGTAAAAACAGAAAATTCAAGAATTAACAGGGGAGTGATAATGTGAACAATCTTACAGAGGGGATTCAGAATTCAGTAAAATATATCGAGGATAATCTTACATCGGAACTTGATATAAATGATATTTCTGCAAGAGCATATCTTTCACCGTTTTATTTTCAAAAGATTTTCTGTGTTCTCTGTGGAGTTACGGTTGGGGAATATATTCGCAGCAGACGGCTTACACTTGCTGCGGAAGAATTATCCTCAGGAACTCCGAGAGTTCTTGATATTGCGTTGAAATACGGTTATGAGTCGCAGGACAGTTTTTCAAGAGCATTTACAAAATTCCATGGAATTACACCGTCTGCTGCAAAGGAAAAAGGTGCAAAGCTGAAAAATTTTGCACCAATACAGATTATTCTAACATTGAAAGGCGGAACGATTATGGATTACAGAGTTGTTGAAAAAGCGGCATTTACGATTATGGGAAAAATGAGAAAATTCAATACAGAAAGCTCATATACAGAAATCCCGAAATTCTGGCAGGAGCATTATGCATCAGGCGGAGGAGAACTTATAAAGGGTGTTTTCGGAGCGTGTGTGGACAGCGACGGTAAGAATTTTGACTATTATATTGCAGACCTTTATCTGCCCTGTTTTGATATTCCTGACGAATGTGCAGTACATACTTTTCCTGCGGGAATATGGGCGGTATTTCCTTATTCGGGAAAATGTCCGGAAGCTTTGCAGGAAGTCAATACAAAAATATGGAGTGAATGGGTACCCAACTGTAAGGAATACGAACTTGCAGGAAATTATAGTATTGAATTTTATGAAAGCCCTGAAAAGGGAGAAATATGGATTCCTATAAGAGGAAAGTAAGGGGTTAAACCTAGGGGACCTCTAAAAACCTCCCTCACGGCAAACTTCCTATGACAAATATCATTTACTTCGTTGCCAAACCTTGCAATACACAAAGTATTACTGCGGTTTGTCGCCTTGCAAATGATATATGTCATATACGGAATTTTGCTCGTGTTCCGGTTTTTAGAGAACCCCCTAAAAATAAAGGCAGAACGATTTAAGTTTCGTTCTGCCTTATATTTATGCCTTATCGCTGTTCATGGGCAATAATCTGATTATATGTATTTGTGGTATCGAGGTAATTGAAAAGGTAATTTAGCATTGCGGAATAAGCGGAACTGTTCAGATGAAGTCCGTCACCGCCTGCATATCCCCAGCCGATAGCACCTGTATTCCAGTCGCACAGAACATTGTGAGTGTTGAAATAAATTACCTGTAATGACTGCATATCGTTTATAACCCATTCAAGAGAGCTGTTGAATTCTCTTATTTTATCGTTGTTGGTGTAATAATTTCCCTCGGAAACAGGTGTGATTCCTGCTACAACAACAGTTGCGGTGGGAACTCTTGCAAGGATTTCCTCGGCAATTTCACGGACTTTCCATGCATAATCATCAGCGGAATAGCTGTACAAGTCGTTCATTCCCACAGAAATATAATAAAGAGGGGAGTAGACATATCCTGCCGCATCGTAGACGTTCATAGCACCGCCGCCCAAATCAAAGGTGTAGTTGTTCATATTCCACACCGCAAGGGATTCAGCGGCAATATTGTGCTGATAGGGAATGTATCCGTATGCGTTGAAACCGTAGGCGATAGAGTCGCCGATAATTACCATTCTGTCCTGATAGAATGAACTGTTAGGGGAATCACCTGCGGGAACGTAGTTGTATGAGGGAGTGGTTTGTGTGCTGTCATTTGTTTCCTCGGAATTTTCTGTGGATTCTGTTGTCGTTTCGGTAGTAGTTGTGGTTGTTGTAGTCGTTGTCGTGGTGGTAGTGGTTGTTGTTGTGGTAGTAGTCGTAGTTGTAGTTGTGGTTGTACACATCAGAGCCTCAATTTTATAAGAAGCAACAGGCTGAATTTCATCAGGTTTCATTAAACTGTCAGCTGATAAGAATACCACGAAAATGGCACACAGGACAGTCAATACGGGAAATACGGGATTTCCGTATATTATTTTTTTAAAAAAAGAAAAGAAATCTTCCATAATAGTCCTTTATACCAATCCCTAAAACAACAGTAGACAAATCTAATGGCATAAATACTGTCTG
>CALFMA010000414.1 GCA_937880065.1 uncultured Ruminococcus sp. | reverse complement strand
AGCTGTCTGCTCTTGCTTTTTTTGCCTTTTCGATAAACGTGTGTTCTGCCATAGAAGTTACAACGATAATTTTAATCTTGGGAAACTTCTTTTTGATAACAGCAGTAGCTTCAATACCGCTTTCGTCACGCATTGTGCAAACATCCATCAATATAAGGTCAATTTTTTCACGCATACAAAACAGCTCTGCATCTGCGGCATTTGGAATGATGCCGGAAAGACTGTAATTCTCACTTGAATCTATGATGGCTTCCATATTTTCCTGTGCCATTTTCTGATCCTCTACAATCAACACTTTGTTCATATTATGTCCTCCTTTCCTTTAGGTATAGTAACAGTTAATCTGAATACCGGAAGTGACTCTACAATCATCTGTCCGCCTGCACGCTCAACTCGTTTTCGGAGCGATGACAGTCCGCCGCCTTCTGCAATCTCTCCTTCAGGCAACTTTCCGTTATTGGTCAATGTAACACTTGCTTCGGTTTCAGTTTCGGAAAAGTCTGCATAAAGCTCTGTCGCTTCGGCATAGCGAACTGCATTGGTTACACATTCACGAACAGCACAAGTGAGAATATAGGCAACCTTTTCCGATTTCGGCAAATCTCCGGTTTTAATGAAATCAAGCTTTACGAACTCACAGGTTTTACGAATTTGTAAAAGCATATCTTCATCCGGTGTATCATTGTTGTATTTAATCATTGATACAGCTCTTTGCCACGATGTTGCGAGGCTTGCGGGAATACTGTCAGTATTTCCTTCTTTAAGATACTTTTGTGCAGCGATAAGGCATCTGCCCATTTCATCGTGAACCCGCATTTTAGTATTCAGGATTTCTTCCTCACGAGTAACGGCAACCACATTTGCAGATAGCTTCTGAAGGTCTGTCTGAACCTTTCTGAGCTGTTCATTCTCCTTAATAACCTCTTCACGTTTTTCATAAAGCTCGGTAACATCTACGGCAGTAAACTGTGTATAGGCGTTTCCACTTTCGTGAACAAACTCTCGTTTGTTTAGGTGCCACGCCTTGCCATCGGGAAGAATAAAGGTTTTGTGCATTTTTTTAACGCCGCTTACGGGTGTAAAGTCATCCTCCAACCACTCTTCAAGCTCTGTAATAAACTGTAAATCCTTACCGCAAACAGCAAAGCTCAAGCGATGCATCATACGGTTACAAAGCACAGGCAAGCCTGCCCCGTTAAAGAAGCATACGCCTGTTGGCAAATTATCAAAGGCATCTTTAATCGAATTTCGGTTGATTGTCTTTCGTACCTTTGTTTCCGAAACAAGTGCCCATACGCTGTAAAACAAAGAGGATAACACCACAATAAACAGTATGATATACGGACTGTGGAGATGAATCCCCAAACTTCCCTCAGTAATACGACTGTCGAGCTGCAGCGTTGCATAGAGAATAGTGTTAATTACAAATGCGACAACAACACTTGCTAATTTACTTGGCTTACATCCCCGACGGTACAAAAACACAACACTGATTACATAGGAAAAAACGGTAAGCTGACTTAAAATCAACAAAAATATCTGCCACATAGAATCTATCTTAAAAAAGCAAGTCATCATTTACCGTCACCTTCTTTCACCTGAAAGGAAAGCGTATAACAGTTTTCCTCCGATACACTCACAGCAAGATTCTCTTTTTCAAGCTTTGTAAGGTCAAGACTGCATACAACATCAATGCAGGCAAAATATGAACCGTCACGATGGAAGAAGCGTGCAAGCAAGCTCGTTAGTCCGTCAAAAGTATTTTCAACTACATATTCATAGAAATCGAAAAGCTGCATCGCAATGTTTGACGGAACATCATCTTCAAACTGAACAGCACACGCACAACTGATATTTGCGAGTTGCAGATTTTTCATCATTTCGTTAAGACTGAGCTTCAGTTCTTCCGTTTTAATGATACCGTCCTGCTCGTTTACAAGAATCAGGTTGTTGCGGCGTTTTAAGTATGCTCCTACCACAACAATGCGACGAAGAAGTTCTTTCTTTTCTTCATGGTTATCTGTATCAATCAGCCTTTTCAGCCAACTATTCAGTAAGTCAATCTGATGTGCGGTCTGCCGATGCAATTCATCGTGCAGACGGTTCTTTTCTGCGAGAGTTCGTATCTGTTTGTCAAGCTGATAGTTTTTCATTGATACGGCATTAGAACCCTTCAGTTCTTCACGAATCGCCGAAAGCTCATCTATAATATCCAAAAGTGCTGACACATCTTCCTGCCAAAGAGTATGACCGCCACGAATCTTCGCTCCCGACACCCTTATTCCACCTTTAAGCATTATGGGTGCGTTTTCCGTTTCTCTCATTTGCTCCGCCCGAAGAGGAAGAGCATCTTTGGAACGGTAGTATGTATTATAATTATTATCTACAATCGCTACGCCAAGACCTGAATATTCCAGCAATTCGTTGTAGTGTGTGTTAGACGGAATAAGTCCTGTTTTAATACAGCTTTCCCAAATGGCAACAACAGTAAAACAAAGAGCCGCTGTCATTTCTATAAAGCTAAACAAAGCGGTGTCAATCGTATATAAAATGGTATAAAGAACGCCAATGCCAAGCATTGCAATCGGTCTCCATATAACCTTGTGTGTGCCGGGCACTCGGCAATTTTTAATAACCTCTGTAAGCATCATAGCAATGCAAATAAAAATCCATACGACTGCAGCATTGTATAAAAAGCCACGCTGATATACATCCCACCCTGCCACATATCCTTGATGGAATCTAAACGCCCATTGATGCAAGTCATTTGTAAGTATGCCGAGAATCAGTATTACAGACGGAATATTTATTATATGCCATATTTTCGGCATATGATAGTCTTCAGGTTTTCCAACATATTTCATTGCAAGGAAACAAAACTGCGGAATCAGAATCATCGGAATATAATATGCGTACCAACACCACTGACCTACCGGGAAAACGTGCAAGAATACCGTGTGTCTGAGTGTGCGCATCAGCATCCAGAACATCATCAGTCCCATAAGTATAACGAGGTAACGTCTGATGCTTTTATGCACAATTCTGTCATAAACAGACATCCCCCATGAAACAAGTATGCCGATATAAATAATCAGTACGACTATGTGAGAAATCACATACATAGTAGGGGTAGTTCCCTTGGTAATAATTCGGACACAGTTCGCAAACAAAAGCAAGAATATAACCATCAAAACATTGATGGTATAAGATGACGGACTTGGTTTATTAAACATAAGCCCTTGACGTTGCATAGACCGGTACAGCATAAGAATCAAGCACTCGGTCAGTATGTATGAAACAGAAAGCCATTCAAAACCTCTTGGCAAAAATTGCTCAATAAGCCATATTACAATGTTGCACAGTACCGCACTCAAAAGTAGAAAAGTGTGAAGATGCGATGTGACTTTCTTTTTTGCAATGGCGAAAAGTGTCATTCCCACCATTGATAACATATAAAGACCAAGGTAAACATAGTAAAGTGTATGAAGCGGTCCGTATTCACGAACAAGCTTTGTTGCTCCACCTGCAAATTCAATGTCCACCGTTTTATAATAAATGGGAAGAATACCCGGACTTGTGGTGATACCGAGCATAACGACACCAAGCAAGATAAGTAATGTTGTTATCTTTTTATTGCTCTTTATTTTGCAAAAACGCTGTACCATCATCAGCAAAAAGAACGGAAGAAAAACACTTCCGAGATAGGCTATTCTGTTTGAGTTCAGCGCTGCATCAAGTTCCTTTGATACAGACAACATAAAGTAACCGAGATTACATACAGCTACAGAAACAAATAACCAAATCAGCCATTCATCACGCTTTTTATCTGCAAGAACACAAATTCCAACCATTGATAGAGAAATAATGGCGATAATTCCGTATGCTAAAGACAAGAGGGGCACCTCCTTTTTCATCAGTTTTGTATGTCAATATGTATTTATATACAAAAATCCATATATATCATACCACAAAAGCACCAAAAAATCA
>CALFMA010000413.1 GCA_937880065.1 uncultured Ruminococcus sp. | reverse complement strand
TATGGATTTCGGCTCTGCGGAGTCATGGGATATGACGCTGTTCACCTGCACTCTCGGCGGTCAGAGCAGAGTTACTGTTCGAGGTGTTGAAATAGAATAACTAAAGGGTATCTCTAAAAAATCCCCCGTGTCGGAAAATCCGATACGGGGGATTTGATTTGTCTACTGTTGTTTTAGGGATTGGTATAAGCGATACTGCCTGTCGTTTATTCTGAAATAAGTTCTCTTATTTCAACTGTATTTATTTTCCTTGCGGCAATATAAGCGAAAATGAAGAAGCTTAAAGATATTGCTGCGGCAGGAATTATAAATGTAAAAAAGTTTATATCTGCGTCAAGCTGTGTAAGTCCTGCCATTCTTAAAAGAATCACAAGCAGCGGTGATGTGAGGAAAAACGAAGCTATTCCGCCAAGACAAGAGCCGATTGCTGCAATAATCATAAAGCGGAAAGAAAACTGTGTACGAAGTGTACTTGCAGTAAAGCCCATTGCCTTGAAAATGCCGATGTCGGTGCGTTCTTTAATAAAGGATTTGCTGCATATCATACTGATTACAACAGCGGAAAATGTAATGGAAATAGCGTAAACTACTATCAAAAGAATAGTGAGGATAAAGTCAATAAGTTCAATTAATCCTTCATTTGAATTTTCTTCTGTATTTGTTTCTAATTTTTTGATTACACTGCCGAATTTATCATTAAGTGCCTTTTCTGCTTCATTTAACAGGCTTAAATCGGAAAGTTCTGCTATAAATAACGGCTTTGACTCATCTATTTTATTGAGTCCCTCAGCGGTAATAAGGATTGTTTTTCCCAAGTCGTTAAAGCCTTGATAAGTACCTGTAATTATAAATTCTTCGGTATTTTTGCTGTCGATTGTTATGGTATCTCCTATGCCTTTGCCGAAAATATCTGCTGATATTTCCGTAACAGCAACTTCATTGTCATAAATGGGCATTCTTCCGTCAATAGGCTTATGCATATCATCAGGACGGTTGTAGGAGGAGCAGGCAATTTCAATTCCGTCTGCCATTACGTATTTATTCGAAGAGAAAATTGTTTTTGCATCGGGGTCAACATCAAGTACCGCCTGTTCAACCTCATTCATATTATCAATATCGAAATCCTTTGTCATATAAACGGTGATATTGGGATTTAAAGAGCCTTCCTCAAATACATCAGAGGTGAGCTTTTGTGACAGTACAGCTATTGTCATCATAAAATACACGAGCAAAGCCACGATTAAGACCGAGCCACCGTAGCTTCTGACACGGGAAGTGAACTGACGCAAGCCGATAAACAAGGAGAGAGGCTTAGCTTTTACGGGAATATTCAGTCTGCTGTCGAAGTGAATTTCGGATTTGCCTCCCGAAATTGCACGGACAGGGGAGATTTTAGCTGCCTTTGCTGTTGAAAGCACAACGAAAATCATTGTTATAGCAATAAGAGCCGCAGCCATTATGCCGCATTTCAGGAAAGACATATCCGTAGCGGTAAGAAGTCCTGTAATCTGCTGAAAAAGCATACCCAGCCCCTTTAATGCAGGGATAGAAATAATAAGACCTATTATAGAGCCGATTATTTCAGCAATAAGATACTGGAGTACATATACAAGGCGGATTTTACCCGAAGTGAAGCCCTGCGCTTTAAGTATTCCAAGGTTTATGTATTCCATTTCGATTGAGGTTGAAATGCTGTGCCGTATTGAAATAATTACAATTATGATAAGCAGGATAAGAAAGGCAAGGAGAATTTTTGAGCCGAATTCGGAATAAATTTTTGTGTACCGTATAGTTTCAGTTTTTGATATTGAGATAAAAGAGCTGCTGATAAGACCGCACATATCGTTTATTTCTTCTTTTATGGTTATATAGTCGTCGTCATCTGTAAGATTTACACCTATATCAGCAGCCTTGGCGATATAAAGGTCATCGGCATTTTCATAGATTCTTTCAAAGTCGCTGTCGCTGATAAATAAACGCTTTATGCCTATAGATGCTGAACCAACAAAAGCTTCTTCCACAAATCCCTTTACCGTAAAATTTTCGGGATTATCTTCTGAGCCAAAGGATATAACAGAGCCGATTTCTATATTCGAAGCCGCTTTCAAGCCGTAAGGAATATAGATTTCGCCTTTTTCAAGTGGTTCGGGATTTTCATTATAAGCTGTGACATTTTTATTGAATACACGGTAAATATCCTCAGTTTCTCTGTATAAAAGGAATATCTGCGATAGTTTCTGTTCTTCAGTCCTTGCATTTTCAGTGATTATACATTCCGTTTCGATAACGTCTGTAACATCGGGGTGCTTTGCAATTTCCTCTGCAATATTGTCCTGTAAATTCCGCTTATTTGCAAAAGCTGTAAATGTAGGTGTATCTGCATAGCTGTGGGAACGCTCAAGGGAACGGTCTAGATTGTCATTGTTGCTTACTGTACCCGCAAATGAAAATACGATAATTGCTGTAAGGGCAATAATGCTCTTGAATGCACCTTTTTTGTGTTTTATATTAGCTATTAAAAGCTTTAAAATCTCCATACCGCACCTCACCTCACCATTCCATTGAAGTAAGCCAAGCATTTACCTGTGCTTCACGGCTTTTTTCATTTTCGGGAGAGTATGGGGCAAGGTCAAGGCTGCCGATAACTGCACCGTCAGCGATATAGATTATTCTGTTTCCACGGAGTGCTGCACGGCTGTCGTGAGTAACCATTAAAATGCTCTGACCGTCGGCGTTTAAATCGGTAAGCAGATTCAATACCTCAGTTGTATTTTTTCTGTTGAGAGCACCTGTCGGCTCATCAGCGAAAAGCAGCTTAGGATTGTTTATTACTGCACGGGCAATGGCACATCTCTGCTGTTCACCGCCCGAACATTGAGAGGGGAGCTGGGTTTTAATATTGGCTATACCCATTTTTTCAAGAAGCTCATTAGCACGCTTATTGACTTCATCAGCAGAAACGGATTTATTCAAGTAACCCGGAACAGCAATATTTTCAAAAAGATTGAGATTGCTTACAAGGTGTATCTGCTGAAAAATAAAGCCGAAATCACCGTGACGAAGTGAGGAAAGCTTTTTTTCGGAAAGCTTGACAATATCATTTCCGTTATAAGTAACCGAGCCGCCTGTTGCTTTGTCCATACCGCTTAAAGCGTAAAGCAGAGTTGACTTACCTGAACCCGACGCACCCATTACAATGGTGAAATCGCCCTCGTAAATCTCAATATCGAGATTGGTTAAAATGTGGTTTTGCACTCCGTTGTGTGCAAAGCTTTTGCAAAGTCCCTTTGCGGATAAAATTGGTTTTTTCATAATTTCATTACCTTTCTTCATTGGGGAAATCCATTTATTGGAATCCTTGAAATATCTTACATTTATATTTTACCGCAAAACTTATTAAGAAGTAATTAAGGAAAATTTATTCTTATCTGAAATCCGTCAGGAAGATTTTCGGCATAGACATTTCCTCCCGATTGTGTTACAACGTATTTCACGATGTACAAGCCTAAGCCTGCACCGTTTTCCTTTTCCGTATGACTGCCACGATAGAATTTGTCAAAAATAAAGGGAATTTCCTCATCGGGAATACCCTTTCCGAAGTCACGGAAAACGATTTCCACACCATTTTCTGTTTTGACAGCGGAAATTTCAACATCAGTTTTTGCATATTTTGCCGCATTGCTTACGATATTTTCAAAAACCTGTGTAAGCCTGCTTCTGTCAACATTTACTTCAATTAATTGTGTTGGAAGATTAAGGCGGATATTATTCCGTGCTGAAATTTCAGGCACAGTATCTTTAATAAAGCCGCAAAGCTCAAATTTCGTGGGATTCATTTTCAGCTTATCAAGGTCGGAAATCGAGTGCAAAAGCATATCGTTTGTAAGTGCCGCAACTTCATCGCATTTACGCATAATAACGCTTAGATACTTTGCACGCTTTTCGGGAGTAGCGTCCATACCGGCTTCAAGTCCTTCAGCGTAGGCTCGAATTGACGAAACGGGAGTTTTTATATCATGGGAAAGTGAAGCGATAACAATTTTGTTGTTTTCGATTGCCTCCTTTTCGCAGGCACGTGCCGAGGAAATTTCACGACGCATACAATCAAATGCCCACGTAAATTTACCAAAATAATTTGTACGCTCATAATTAAGCGGCAGGTCAAAATCTCCGCCTGCAATACGCTCCGCAAAGGCTGCCAGCTTTTCAAATGGACGGAGAATTGCAAACCATATATACATAAAAACAGAAGAAATAAAAATTGCACATACACCGAAATTTATCCAGAGAAAAGAGGTGCTTTTATTGTCATCGGGAGTATATTCAGATAAGGCAGTTTTAAGTTCATTTGCACGGATTTCCGCTGCAGCTGTATCGCCGTTTGCAATAAGCTGTTCAATTTCGTTTGCCGCAACAATATAGCTGCCGAAATCAATTTCAGAGGGCTTGTCTGCCCAATTGCAAAGACAGGCTGTAATAACGGCAAGCAAAGCAATAAATACTATAGCGGCTGTTAAAAGGTATCGTTTCATTCTTTTACCTCCAGCATATAACCGACTTTGTATACAGTCTTGATGTATTTTGGCTGTGCAGGGTTTTCTTCCAGTTTTTCACGAAGCCAGCGTATATGTACTGTCAGCGTTGACGGTTCAACTGCTGAAAATGCTCCCCACACTTCGGATAAAAGTTTTTCCTTTGCAACAGCATTGTTCATATGCTCACAGAGATATGCAAGCAAATCGAATTCACGCAAAGAAAGAGAAATCGGTGTGTTATCTTTTGTCACAGAACGTGCAGTAATATTTACGCTGATACTGCCGAAAGAGATGATTTTTTCCTGTGCAGAAAATCCATAAGTACGGCGAATTAAAGCGTTTACTCTTGAAAGGAGTTCTTTCATTGAGTAGGGTTTTGGCAGATAGTCGTCACCGCCAATGTCAAAGCCTGTAATGCGGTCGCTTTCACTTGTTCTTGCACTTGCAAAAATAACAGGTATCTGCGTAATGTCATTAAGCTAATCCAATAACACAAATAAAAGAGGAGTATATTTGAAGTAAAATAACATATTCCTGTTTGTGTTTTTAAAGAAATGCACGACGAAAAGACAGAAAAGGAATCTGTCTGAAAAAAGTATTGACAAAAGATAAAAATTATGATAATCTGTAATTAAAGCTGACGGCAGAGTGAAAACAAGATTTTCTGGTCGCTATGCGATCAGGTCTGACAGGGCACTTGTTTCTGGCTATTAGCTTTTCTAAATTAGAAGGACTGATGCGATTACAGCGGAAGAAAGCAATACAAATATGTATAGCAGTAGCATAATTTATTTTGGAATGATATTTATTATGCTTATCATCATCTATGAGGATATCATCAATAATCAACATAGAAAAGTTATACATAATAAGACTTGCAAAAATTTCCTGTATCACACAGTCCTTTTTCTTAGAATGAAAAGCAATAAGACCTATGTGATATTTCAATTCACGGAAAGAAGTTTCGATACCCCAGCGCATTTTGTACAACTTCTTGATATCTTCGGTAGAGAATTCATCATCAAAAAGATTTGTAACGAGTGTTTCGTAGTTATTTTCTGATATTTTTATTCTGATTATCCTGAATTTAAGCGGATATGAATCTTTTGAACCTTTAGGAAGAAAGTCAAAAGTAGAGGTAGATGCAAGAAATCTATAAATAGTTGGATTGGTTTTAACTTCATTAGTTTGTCTTCTTGTGAGCAAAATATCAGTAGTAAAGTCAGTTTCTTTATCAAGAGGAAGATTAAATTTTTCCATTATTCCATATCTTGATCTGACACGGATAACATATTTCAAGCCTTTGGATTCAAAATGAGCGATATTGTTATACGATTCATACCCCCTGTCGGCAATAATTATTGAGTCGTGATGGATATTTTCCATCATACTTATAAGAGCGGAATGCTCATTTTTATTATAATTATCCTGTAAAACAGCATCCATATATCTGCAATTCAAAAGGTCATATAGTGCATTTAGATGCATAAGATTGTATCCTTTCGAATTGGTGTTTGTATTGTAATGAGTGCTGTGATCATCAGGAATAGTTGGAATATGAATATCAGAACCGTCAACCGCATAGAGTCTGTAACCGTGAAAGAAATTTGTCTGGGGAAATTCATTATTGAATTCATGAAACAGATGCTTGAAGGCTGACGGAAGTATTTTTGATCTTCTCTGAACAATTGCGGAAACAGATACCATTTTTGAATCGAATTCGTAGAAATCAAGAAGTTCTTTTCCGAGTGTACGGCTACCCATTCCAAGAATAAATCTCATTGTTTTTGAAAATGAAAGCTCACTTTTACGAGTGAAATCCTTTTTAGGATTAGCTACAAAATCAGAAACATTTTTCTCCATTTTGCGAATAAGCATATTAAGCTTGTTTTTTACGATATTACAATAATTCTGCACGATAAAGCCCTCCAATCAGATGTGTACATCCGATTAGCTTCGCCGCACATTTTTTGCTTTTTGTCAATACCTTTTTGCAAAAATTTACATTCTATTCATAAAATTACTCATAATAAAAGTCACAGAAACTTTTACTGTTCCTGTGACTTTTTTCCTTTTTCTTAGCTTAATGACATTAGGTATCTGCGATACTCTGCGAAGCTCCCTGCATAATTCAAGTCCCGTTGTATCGGGAAGATTTATGTCAAGGAGAATAAGGTGATATGTATGCTTTGAAAGCAGGTCAAAAGCCTCCTCGCCGCTTACGGCTGTTGTAACGGAATAACCGTAGCTTTCCAGCATTTCTGATATAATAAAGGATAAATCCGTGTCATCGTCAATAATGAGAATTTCTTTCATGTTCGTTTCCTCCTAAGATTGTTTCATTAATTATATCATAAATACTTTTTTATTACAAGAGCATTTACATAGATATGCCCTTAAAATACAAGTAAATTACAAAAAGGGGAGATTATATGAAAAGAAAAATACTTAGTCTGTTTTTGTTTTACATAATCGCAGAAAAATTTGGATATTAATTTTTGGTATAAATCAGCCAAAGAGTCAAATAATAACACCGCAAACAAATTTTTTGCGGAGGTTAATTATGAAAGCAACAGGTATTGTAAGACGAATTGACGACCTTGGCAGAGTCGTTATACCAAAGGAAATAAGACGCACCATGCGTATCCGTGAGGGCGACCCCTTGGAGATATACACAAACAGCGACGGCGAGGTTATTTTCAAGAAGTATTCGGCAATCAGCGAAATGAGCGAAAATGCGTCAAATGTGGCAGAAGTGATGTATAAGACAGCAGGCTGCCCTGTTATAATTTTCGATAAAGACCATGTAGTGGCATCGGCTGGAATTCCTAAAAAGGAAACCTCGGAGCGTAAGGCATCGGCACAGCTGGAGGGAATTATGGAAAGCCGTGGACAGTATTTCTGCCCCGACGGTGACAACAACAATTTTTATCCTGCTGACGGACTTGAACGGACGGCAATCGCCGCCCTGCCCATTATCAGTAACGGCGATGTATCGGGTGCAGTTGCATTTATGACATCTGATGAGCATAAAGAGGCATCGGATTTGCAGAAAAGCCTTATAACAGCGGCTGTGCGTTTCCTTTCAAAACAGCTTGAATGATTTTGATAAAATGGAATCCCATAAAAAAGCTCTCCCGTCATCTGACAGGAGAGCTTTGATTTGTGAAAATTACTTTTTCTTAGCCGGTTTATTGTTGTTCTTAGCGTCAACCTTAGCAGGCTTTTCAGGTTCTTTTGAAAGATACATATAAACGCCTGCAGCAGCTGCTGCACCAAGAAGTGGTCCAATGATGAATACCCAGATACAAGAAATAGGTGTTGTGTTGCCGTCAATTGCAGCAACGATAGCAGGGCCGATACTTCTTGCAGGGTTAACAGATGTACCTGTAAGACCAATTCCAAGAATGTGAACGAGAGTAAGTGTAAGACCGATTACAAGGCCGCCGAATGAGCCGTGACCAGCCTTTTTAGAAGTTACTCCGAGAATTGTCATCACGAAAATGAATGTGAGAACAACTTCAACGATAAGACCTGCAAGGGCATTATCGCCAACTCCGCTAAGACCGTTAGAACCGTAGCCGCCAGTCATATCCTTGACACCGCCAAGAGAGAAGATAGCAGCAAGAAGTCCTGAACCTGCCAATGCACCTGCACACTGAGCAATGATATAGCCGAAGAAATCGCTAAGGCTCATACCGCCGCTGAGAAGTACTCCAAGTGAAACAGCAGGGTTGATATGACAGCCTGAGATATTTCCCACACAGTAAGCCATACCTACGATTACAAGACCGAATGCCAGCGCTGTGAGAATATAACCTCCACCGTTAACAGCGTCACAGCCCACGAGCATTGCAGTTCCGCAGCCGAGAGTAACAAGCACCATAGTGCCGATAAACTCTGCCACATACTTTTTGAAAGAATTCATATACTTTCCTCCTTAATATAGTATTTTTCGGGATAAATCCACTATATTAATTTTACCATAATTAACGGATTTTGTCAATAGTAGTCAAAAAAATTAAGCCTTACAATAATTTTATGTTCGTTTTGTTTATATTGTACAAAGAAAAATTTTTCCGTCCTCTTGACATTACAGTTAAAATAGCTTATAATATATTTACGGTTTTAAATTTTATAAATGGAGGTATATATTATGAAAATGAAAAAAATTATTTCAGCTGCTCTTGCATCTGCAATGGTTGCATCTTCTCTTTCTGTATTCTCAGCATCTGCTGAAAGCTATGGCAGCGGTGATATTGACATTATGCTCCTCGGCGACAGCATTGCATCAGGTACAGAGCTTTCTGCAAATGAGTATAACTATGGTAAGCTTGTTGCTGATTATCTCGGCGGTGATGTGTGGAATTACGCTGCATCAGGCTATAAATCAGATGACACACTTGCTCAGCTTCGTGCATTTGACAGCACACAGAAAGCACAGCTTGCTGATAGTGAGGTTGTTGTAATTTCAATCGGCGGCAATGATATGATTGCATATACTACAGAAGTTCTTCTTGATTTTGCTGCACAGAATGACCTTCTTGCAGAGGGCAAGACACCGGCAGATATTCCCGAAAAGAAGGATTTCAATACTCTTACTGAATTTTTTGATATGGACGCTGTAAAGCAATACACAGCTAATTTTGCAAATGGTCTTAAATTCAACGATAAGCTTGATAGTATCTACCGTAACCTCACATATACCGATTCACAGACAAACGGCTCTGCATACAAGCAGGTTATTGCAAAGCAGATTATTCCCAATATCAAGGCAATGACTGAGGAAATCAAGGCTGTAAATCCCAATGCAAGAGTTATTGTACAGACGATTTACAATCCTCTCCAGTTCAGCAAGGAATATGAAAAACACTTACAGGATACATATTCATCTTCATACTATACTGCTTATGTACAGTTCAAGACAATTTTCCACAATGTTACAAGAAGATTTTCTGAGCAGTTAAAAGAGGTTGAGGGAATTGAAATTGCAGATGTACTTGACATTTTCTCATCTGCTGATTCAGATGGTCAGAAATACGGCTGGTATTTCACAGATATGCAGAGTGGCAGAGAGAATGTTGACATTCACCCCACACAGGCAGGTCATACAGCAATTGCAATTGCAGTTCTTGATGCAATCGGTGAAACCCGTGAGGACGGTGGACTTCTTGCAATGACAATGAAATCCCTTAGCAACGGTGAAAATTATCCCGATTATGCAATGGGAAAATACGTTAAATATGCAGGAAAGTACGTTCTTGGCGACCTTAATGGGGATATGACTATAAATTCTTCTGATGCTTCACTTATTCTGGAGCAGTATGCGCTTCTTTCCACAGGAAAAACTCCTACAATCACCGATGATATGCTAAAGGCAGGAAAAATTTCAGCTGATGATACTGTAGATTCAACAGATGCTTCTGTAATTCTTGCATATTATGCAGCTACAGCAACAGGTTTAAAGAGTTCATTAAAGAATTTCGTTGCTGAACAATAATAAGGGCATCTCTAAAAACCCGTTTGATTAAAGAAAAACCAGATAGGTGCGGCAGCTG
>CALFMA010000412.1 GCA_937880065.1 uncultured Ruminococcus sp. | reverse complement strand
GAACAAGCATCGGCGGCGCAGGCTCTGGTTGGAAAGAACGCAATGTCGGGATTTCTTGCTCTCATGAACGCTGCACCATCAGATATTGACAAGTTACAGGGTGCGATTTCGTCCTGTGACGGCACATCCCTTGCCACGGCGGAAACCATGCAGGACAACCTCACGGGACAGCTGACCATTCTGAAATCACAGCTTGAAGAACTGGCGATTTCATTCTCGGATATTATCATGCCGACCATCCGTTCCATCGTTTCCCATATTCAGGGACTGGTGGATAAGCTCAATCAGCTTGACCCCCAGACAAAAGAAACCATTGTCAAAATCGCCCTCATTGCAGCGGCATTGGGTCCTCTGCTGATTGTCATCGGCAAGACGATTTCGGGCGTGGGCAGTATCATGACGCTCGTGTCGAAAGCACCTGCCGCCATTGCCGCTGTCAAGGGCGGTGTTGCAGCTGTGACGGGTGCATTGGGCGTTTCCCTCGGCACGATTCTCGCCGTGGTTGCGGCGATTGCGGCTCTCGTGGCGGCATTTGTGCATCTGTGGAACACGAATGATGAATTCAAGAACAGCATCATCGGCATCTGGAATCAGATTAAAGAAACATTTTCGGGACTTGCGGACGGCATCGTTTCAAGGGTCAATGAGCTGGGCTTCGATTTTGAGAATTTCACCGAAATGCTGAAAGCCACATGGGATGCTCTCTGCTCTGTGCTTGCTCCCATGTTCGAGGGAATGTTTACAAATATCGCCAATATCCTCTCTGCCGCATCGGGTGTCATTCTCGGTGTGCTGGATATTTTCGTGGGGCTGTTCACGGGTGACTGGGAGCAGATGTGGAACGGTGTCAAGGGTATCTTCATTTCCATCTGGAATCTGCTGGTGTCCACTTTCCAGAATATCCTCAACGTCATCAAAAATGTGGCGGATGTGGTTCTCGGCTGGTTCGGCACGTCATGGAACGGTGCATGGACAGCAGTCAAGGATTTCTTTGTGGGCATCTGGTCTTCGATTTCCACGTTCTTCACAGGCATTGTAACGGGCATCCGTGATTTCTTTGTGAATACGTGGACGGCGATTTACACCACATTCACAAATATTATTACAGCAATCCAGACGATTGCAACGACAATTTTTACTTCGGTCAAGGACTTCATAACAGGCATTTTTACCGAAATTTACAATTTTCTCGCTCCGCTGCTGGAGGCGTTCCGTTATCTGTTTGAAACTATTTTTCAAGCGATTCAGATTCTCATCGGCATGGCGATGGACTGGATTTCGGAGAAAATTTCAGCAATCTGGAATGGCATTGTTTCGTTCCTCTCTCCGCTTCTGGAGGGCATCAAAAGCACATTTGATACCATCTGGAATGGAATTAAAACTGTTATCAACACGGTGCTGACTGCAATTTCGGGAACTATATCAAGTATCTGGAACGGCATAAAATCATCAATTTCAGATATACTTGAAACTATCAAAAGCAAAGTTTCAACTGCATGGAACAGTATATCTACAACTATTTCCAATGTACTTGAAAAGATTAAGACCACGGTTTCGAGCGTCTGGGAGAATATCAAGTCTGCCGTTTCAGAGAAAATCAGCGGCATTGTCACGACCGTGAAGGACGGTTTCAATACCGCTGTGGACTTTGTGAAGGGTCTTGCCTCCGACGCTTGGAGTTGGGGTGCGGACATTATCAGCGGCATCATTGACGGCATCAAGAGCATGATCGGCAAGCTGACAGACTGTGTGACTGGTGTTGCTGATACGATTCGTGAGTTTCTGCACTTCTCCGTGCCGGACAAAGGCCCGCTGACCGACTACGAAAGCTGGATGCCGGACTTCATGCGTGGGCTTGCGGACGGCATCAACAAAAGCAAAAAGTACGTGGAAAAGGCGGTTTCAGGTGTTGCCGAAACGATGAAACTGACGATGCAGTCGGATCTGAGCTGTCGGCTTGATGGGGCGTCTGTCGCTGTTGTGAGCGGTACTGGAGGTGCGTCCGTGGTGAATAATTACTACAACAACGACAACAGCCGGACGGTGAATCAGACTAATAATAGTCCGAAAGCACTGTCACGGCTGGAGATTTACAGACTTACGAGGAATGCGGTGAATGTATAATACGAGTGTTTTTGCATGCTCACTTTTTCATAAAGAGTGCGGATAATCCGTGTCAAGCAGTTCAATACTTGATGCTTCACCCGTTTCATGGTCAAAAAAGACACTAAGAATGATATTTCCCCATGTGTGTTCATATAAAGAATCGGATTCTATTTCTGATTCTCCGAATTCTGATTTGAAATCTTCAAGTGTATCGTTCTTCAAACCGTTCAGAGTGAAAATGCCTTTTTCTGGTTCATCTATTTCGATTAGTGTTACAAGGGTTTCCGATGTATGTTCTGATACATTTCCAGTCACAAAAAGCGTACAAATTCGACTCATTCCATTATAGACAGTACATACAGTGAAATCGCTTTCCTCAAAATATACATTCTGACAATCTGAAAGATCAATCATTTTTTCAAGATCTTCATATTTGAACGGGAAAGACAGTGTTTTTCCGGAAACGCTGATTTCAAAGTTTGGGGCAGATGTTTCAGTGTCGTTGATAGATGTTATACTTTCAGTTGTGTTTTTTTCTATAGCGGCATCAGTTGTATTTTCAACTCCTTTTTCGCAGCCTGTCATGCAGAGGCAACAAAATACAGCTAAAGAACATACTATTTTACTTATTTTCATTATGGTCACTCCTCAATACACAAATTAAATTTATTATACCACATCCCGCCCTCAAAAGTCAATGAAAGGACGGTGAAACTTTGTTTTTTACTCTTATTCTTCAAAATGAAAACGGTGAACAGATTGATATGACAGCATCTGCAAATCGCTACATGACCTCAAAAATCTCCGGTCTGCACCCACCGCCCGGCACGGTCAGTACTTCCAGTTACGCAGGTATGGACGGCAGCTATCTCAACAATGCTTTCATTGAAAAGCGTAACCTTGTCATCAGCTTTGAAATGCGTGGCGTGGGGCTGGAAAAACGCCGTCACGCTCTCTACCGTGTGGTGAAGCCTTCCCGATATATCAAGGTTTTCTACAAGACTGCTGGCATTGACGTGTACACAGAGGGCTATGTGGAGACCTGTGAGATCGATAATTTCCAGAGTCACACAAACGGGCAGATCTCCATTCTCTGCCCCGACCCATACTGGTACAGCACCTCCGCCATTCACGCCTGTTACAGTCGTGTTTCCGGCGGATTTTTCTTTCCCTTTCCGCAGAGTGACGAGCCGTTCGCCCTCGGCAGCTACAGCATCACGGATAACATTGAAATCCGCAATGACGGCGATGAAACCGGATTCATCATTCGGATTGAAGCCATGACGGATGTGACCGTTCCTGAAATTGCAGCGGTGACACCGACCATTTACAACGCCGATACTGGCGAATATCTGCAAATCAAGGGAGAAATCCTTCGTGGGGACATCATCACGATTTCCACGAAAACAGGCAATAAAACAGTCACGCTCACCCGAAATGGCGTGGACAGCAACATCATCAATCGGCTTGTGGCTGGTTCCACTTGGCTGACGCTCCGTGAGGGGCTGAACACGTTCCATGTGCAGGCGGTGAAGAATGTCAAGAATCTGAAAATCACGCTGATGCATACAAATGCTTATTTAGGAGTGTAAAATGCAAATTGAAATTTATGATATAACAATAAACGGAGCGAGAGTTCAAATCTCTCTCGCAGCTGTATGCGACAGTTTTTCAAGTCTGCTGTGGGATGTGCAGTATTATGGTTGCGGTAATTTTGAGGTATATATTGCCGCCAATGCTCGCAACATTGCGATTTTTCAGACTGGCAGAATTATCGGTCGGGATGATGATAAACAGCACTACGGCATTATTGAATCTGTCACACTTGAAACGGATGCAGAGAACGGTGATTATCTGACAGTGACAGGACGGTTTCTCATGTCCCTGCTTTCTCGAAGAATCATTTATCCGACGCTCTCATTTTCTACGCTGACAAGCTATGCGGATATGGTTCGGCTTGCGGTGTATCGCAATTGTATGCTGTCCGATAATCGTCAGATACCTGGGCTTCGTCACGGCAATACAGACGGCACTTGCTGGAGTCAGAAATCCCGATTACAGGTCAGCTATGAAAACCTCATGGAATGGATATTCAAGGTCTGTGAGATGATCGGCGGCACAGCAAATATACGTTTGCAGGAAACTTCCGCAGGCAGCGGCATATACACCATGATGCTCGACCTCTCGCAAGGTGCTGACAGAAGTATTTTGCAGGAGGATAATGCACATATCGTGTTCTCGGATTCCTACTGCAATTTGCTGACTTTCGGCTATTCTATGGATCTATCCGTGCAGAAAAATATTGCATACGTTCTCGGTTGTGGTGAGGGTGTGGAGCGTAAAAGGACGGTCTGTTACCGTGGCGATGAGCCTGCACAGCTGAACCGTTATGAGTTCTATGTAGATGCAAAGGATGTAGCCGATGAAACGCAGGTTGACGGTGAAACTGTGCCGATTCCGGATGAAGATTATCTCGGATTGCTCATGGAAAAAGGAGCAGAAAATCTTGTGCCTATCACAGAAATCAGCGAGTCCACCATTGCCGCTGACAATCGGCAGTATCAGTACAACAAAGATTACTTTGTAGGTGATTATGTTACCGTGGAGCATGAGCGATTCGGCTTGATTCAGCCGAGAATTCAGCTTGTAGGCATGATTGAAAGCTATGACCAGAACGGCAGGACGCTGACACCAACATTTAAGGGAGTGTGATTTTATGAGTTTTTCTTACGGATTTTTCAATGCGAAAAATATGGACAGGATGTACACGGCGGAGGATTTCACAGGGTATCTGTCCAGCATTATCTGCAACGGTGTGTTTGATACCTACGGAGATTGCTTTTCTGTCACGGCTAGTACTGGTACAAGCGTAGTCATCGGCACAGGAAAAGCATGGATTGACGGGCATTATTTCATCAATGATACGCCGTATACGTTGGATTTGTCAAAGTATATAGATGAATCCCTTTCACGCTATGTTACTATCGGCATCAGCTGTGATGTGAGCGAAAATGTCCGTGCCTGTAAGCTTGAAGTGAAGTCTGGTACAGCTGCTACAACTCCCACAATTCCTATGTTTGAGAATTCAGCAAGTAAGAAATTTCTCACTCTTGCTGCTGTATTCCTCAAAGGCGGTACAAAAGTAATTGCCAATGAAAATATCATCGATATGCGTGAGAATGAAAGTAAGTGCGGATATGTGAAATGTGTGCTGGGAAAATGCCGTGTTTCCGAAATCCTTATGGCACTTTCCGTGTATCGCTCCACAGTTGCTGATTTGACAAAGCAGGTGCAGGATTTGTCCTCGCAGGTTGCGTCCCTCACTACTCGTCTTGACGATTTCACAGCAGATGTGACGGCTGTCGGCAGTATTGGCGATTCCGCTTACTACATCATGTACTCCAACGGCAGGCTTGCTATCCGTGGCACTGGTGCTACTTATGATTATGAAATCGGTGATTCACCGTTCTTTGAAAACACGGAAATTACATCACTTGATGTTGGTGAGGGCATTACGGCTCTGGGCAGCAGTCTTTTTGAACGCTGTACGAATATGACAGAAATTTCTTTACCTACAACATTAACAGCTATCGGAGAACGCTGTTTCTTTATGTATTCTGTCGGCGGTCTGAAATCCCTTGTGATTCCGAAAAATGTAAACACTATCGCAGAAAAAGCATTTGTCTGCTGTGCGATTGAGAGTGTGACTATTCCGTTTAATGTAAAAGAAATCGGCAGTTATGCGTTCAACGAATGTGCAGAATTGAAATCTGCCTATGTCGATTCTCCTTTAGTTAGCAGTTTTATGTATACACAATGCTCTGCTCTTACCAATCTTACATTAAGCAAAAATGTGAAGTCAATTAACGCTTACTGCATTAATTATTGCGGTAGTCTGAAGGAAATTACATACGAGGGTACAGTTTCCGATTTAAAATCCGTTGTCGGATACAAAAATCTTATGAATGCTGCTTATTGCCCGTTGGAGCGTATTTCCTGCATAGACGGTGCATTTGTGCTGAATGGCGAAACATGGGAGGAGGTTATGACATGATGAAATTTTTTGTCAAAGGTCAGCGTATCGAAATCACGGAGCGTGAGGTCATTGCAAGCGGACAGATTGCTTTTGTGACGCTGAAATTCACCTTTGACTGCTCATGGAAAAATCTTCATAAGGTTGTGCAATTTTCCCAGTGTGATGAAATCTATAACCGTGTGTTAGGCGTTGACGGTTTATCCTGTCTGCTGCCGTCGGAACTTCACCCCGGTATGGTGAAAATGAGCGTTTTCGGCTATGATAGTGATTCTGATACAACTATCCGTGCAACGACTGTGCCTGTGACACTTCATATAAGACCGTCCGGTTTTGACGGTGAAAGCTGTAATGTTCCGCCAACTCCGGATTTGTATGCACAGCTTTTGGCTGAAATAAAGAAAATAATATCTGAGAGTGGTAACGGCATAAACGGAAAGGACGGCGAAAACGGCTTATCTGCGTTCGAACTTGCTGTTCAGAATGGCTTTACTGGCACTCTTATAGAGTGGCTTGAAAGTCTGAAAGGTGCTGACGGTATCAATGGTATAAACGGTAAAAATGGTATTGACGGCAAAGACGGTTTATCAGCTTATGAAATAGCAGTAAAAAACGGCTTTGTCGGCGCAGAATCCGAATGGCTTAATTCCTTAAAAGGCGAAAATGACACAGAATTTGATGCGTCAAAATATGTTACACAAACAGCACTAATTTACTTACAGGACAGCTTAAAAAGAGATATTTCCGCACAGCAGGAGCAGATTGAAAGCTTATCAAGAAAATCTCATACTCATAATAATCAATCTGCTCTTGATGAAATCACAGCTGAAAGAATTGAGAAATGGGACAATGCTCCCGAATATGTTGATAATCAGATTAAAAATTTCAAAACTGAAATACATGGAAATCTGCATCAGCATAAAAATATGGGAGTTCTTGATTCTATTACAGCTGAATATGTTGCAGAATGGAATAACTGTGTTGAAAAGCTGACGGGAGTTGAAATAATACTTGCAAAAATTGTGGAGGTGGATACATGATAGCGAAATATCTTGAAGAACTGCTGAAACAGAAAGAACAGCTTGCAAATAATCTGCGTATTAAGGGTGTTGAGGCTGATTCATCGGAAACGCTGAACACGCTTATTCCGAAGATTTTGCAAATTCAAGGCGGCAGTCCGAAACGACAGCCTGTTTTTGTTGCAGAAGAAGTTCCCGAAAAATACGCTGATACAATTTACACTATTTTTCAGAATGGCATACAGGATTTAAGCGGATATATCCGCAATAATAAGCCATTCTGCAATGAAAGCAACGGATATATTCTCAACTACAGTCAGGCTGATTTCGGCTGGGACGGATTTGTCTGCACAGGCAGTACAACTCCAATTAATGTTGATTCGCAGACAGCAATTGCTATGTGTTATCAGTCGGGATGTACGGAGCGTGGCGGTATGTTTCTTGTTCCAACAGCAGGCAAAGAAGAATGGGACACAATTCAGAATTATGTATATACTTCTCTTGCCAATAAAAATTATGTGGATGTGCCGTTTTACTGGCTGCAATGCGATACGTTTATTACTTCTCTTGGTTTGTGTGACGCAGT
>CALFMA010000411.1 GCA_937880065.1 uncultured Ruminococcus sp. | reverse complement strand
AAGAACTTGACGAAGAGCAGAAGAAACTTGAGAAAAAATATAATCGCAGAATAGAAGAAGACGAATATTTACTTGCACTTATAGATATTACCGCTGATAATAACAGTCCTCGTGATGTTCTTTCACAGTTTGTAACAGGTGATGAAGACAATACTTTTGGTTATTCAAACGAAAAGTTTGACGCAATATTTGATAAAGCAATTCATTCCGAAAAACTCAGTGACTCCGTTCAGCTTTATTCAGATGCAGAAAGTGCAATTATCGACGACTACTCGTTTATTCCTGTATTTTATGAAAGTGAATATCTTATTTATCCTAAAGAAATACAGGGGATAGGATATAATCCGTTTACAAAAGAACTTGATTTTATCCACGCGAAAAATTTTGATTAAAATAAAAACCTGAGAAGATTTCTTCTCAGGTTTTTTACTTTATTAGTTATCAGATGACGCATTAACATTATAAACCATAGTCATAAGGCTGTCGCCAAGATGAGCATTTTCAACAATTATATCATTGAAAGTAGGTTTAAGGTCACAATGGCTAAAATTCCAGAAAGCCTTAATGCCATGTTTAACAAGTGTATCAGCAATTTCCTGCGCAGACTCCTTAGGAATACAAAGTATTGCAATAACAGGGGAGTTTTCGTTACAAAAACTCTCGATTTTATCGGTATGCATTATTTTAAGATTTCCTACTTCAACATTTGCAAGTTCGGGATTTACATCAAATATACCTATGAGCTTACAACCTCTTGCATCAAAGTTCATATGAGTTGCAATCGCTCTTCCAAGGTTACCTGCACCAATAAGTATTGTCTTGTATCCTTTGTCAACACCAAGAATTTTTCCAATTTCAGCATGAAGTTCAGAAACATTGTATCCATATCCCTGTTGACCGAATCCACCGAAACAGTTAAAGTCCTGCCTTATCTGAGAGGCTGTAAAACCCATTTTTTCAGAAAGCTCTCTTGATGAAATTCTTGTAACGCCATTATTCATAAGTTCCTGAAGAAATCTGTAATATCTCGGTAATCTTTTTATTACAGATGTAGAAACTGTACTTCCCATTTTATAGATGCCTCCTGATAAAGTTGTTATATCATTTCAACAAGTCTCTTGTTTATTTCGAGAAGGAATGTTTCTGTGTCAACTGTCTGCTTGTTTTCAATTGAAGAAAGTGCAGCAAGGTCACCTGTCATTACGCCGTCTTCGATTGTCTTGATAGTTGCTTTTTCAAGCTTATCAGCAAATTCACAGAGGTCAGGGGTGTTGTCAAGTTCGCCTCTTTTTCTGAGAGCGCCTGTCCATGCAAAGAGTGTGGCAACAGAGTTTGTAGATGTCTTTTCGCCCTTGAGGTGCTTGTAATAATGACGCTGAACTGTTCCGTGAGCAGCTTCGTATTCATAAACCCCATCAGGAGAAACGAGAACAGATGTCATCATAGCAAGTGAGCCGTAAGCTGTAGAAACCATATCGGACATAACGTCGCCGTCATAGTTCTTACAAGCCCAGATGTAGCCGCCCTCAGAACGGATAACTCTTGCTACAGCGTCGTCAATGAGTGTGTAGAAATACTCAATGCCTGCTGCCTCATACTTTTCCTTGTACTCGTTGTCGTAGATTTCCTGGAAAATATCCTTGAATCTGTGGTCGTACTTCTTTGAAATTGTATCCTTTGTAGCAAACCATACGTCCTGCTTTAAGTCAAGACCGTAGTTAAGACAAGCTCTTGCAAAACCTTCGATACTCTTGTCAACATTGTGAAGACCCTGAATTATACCGTCACCGTCAAAAGTATGGATAAGTTCTCTTGTTTCATTTCCGTCCTTGTCTGTGTATACAAGTTCAGCTTTTCCGCCGTTTTTAACCATATGGAATCCATAGTAATCCTCCGATCTTTAATAAGATTAGTTTTTGCGGATATAAGGTGCGGTATGCTCAATTTTTATGAGTGATATAATTGACATTTATCGAATAATATGGCAGCAGAATTGTTATGTCATTTATATCATAAAAAATTGCAATTGTAAATAAAAAAATGTTGATTTTATTAAACTTATATGATATAATTTATTAAAACACTAATTTTTGTATACTAATACAAGGAGATATGTAATGAATTCCGTTTCAAAGGCAAAGATCGAAAAAATAATTCCGG
>CALFMA010000410.1 GCA_937880065.1 uncultured Ruminococcus sp. | reverse complement strand
GATGACGGCATGGAGATTGTCAGCCACCCTATGACGCTGGATTATCACAAGAATTATTGTTGGGCTGAAATTATGAAAAAGGCTGTGTCCCTTGGCTATCGCTCACACCAGACAAGTACCTGTGGACTTCATATCCATGTAAACAGAATTTGCTTTGGCGAATCAAGAGAGGGGCAAGATGAGGTGATAAGCCGTGTTCTCTACTTCGTGGAGCATCATTGGAATGAGTTGCTGAAATTCAGCCGTCGTTCTGAATATACGATTAACCGTTGGGCTGCCCGTTATGGATATGAGAACTCACCTAAAGCAATTATGGATAAATCGAAGAAAGGCAATTTCGGCAGATATGCCGCTGTTAATCTCTGCAATTACAGCACGATTGAATTCAGACTGTTCCGTGGAACGCTTAAACTTAATACATTCATAGCCACATTGCAGCTCGTAAATGAGATTTGCAATGTGGCTATTTCTATGTCTGACGAGAGTTTGCAGAAGCTTTCATGGTCGGAATTTGTATCAAACATTAAAGATACTGAACTTATCCAGTATCTCAAGGAAAGAAATATTTACATCAACGAAATGGTTGAAGAAACGGAGGAATATTAATGAACAAATTTAATCTCATGGCAATGGCTGAAAAGATGCCTGCCAACACATTAACGCAGGAGCTTATCAAGCTTGCCGCTATTATAGCGGCTACTTGTCTTGCGGCAAAAATTGAGAGCATCATTCACGAATTATCCAAGGATACACCGCCTGATATAACAGGCGAAATCAGATACGAGGAGGGAAAGTAATATGTGTGCATTATTTGGCTGGCTCGATTACAAAGGAATCATTCCGAAAAAAATACTGAAAAAACTTACACAGGCTCTTGCAAATGCAGCCGAGGAACGTGGAACAGATGCTGCCGGAATATCCTACATAAAGGACGGCAAGGTTACTGTTTATAAGCGTCCGAGGGCAGCGCATCTTATCAGATTTAATGCTCCTGATGATACTAAGGCGATTATGGGTCACACCAGAATGGCTACCCAGGGCGACAAGAAACACAATTACAACAATCATCCGTTCTCCTGCGTGGCAGGAGATACGACATTTGCTTTCGCACATAATGGTGTATTATGGAACGATAAGGATTTACGCAAGAAAGGTTTAGTACCTGAAAGTCATATTGAAACCGATAGCTACGTTGCCTGTCAACTGATTGAACAGCAAGGAAACCTCAACTTCGACAGCTTAAAGTATATGGCAGAAACTGTTGAGGGGAACTTCACATTTACCGCTCTCGACCAGCACAACTGCTTATACATTATAAAAGGTAGTAATCCAATGTGCCTGCTCCACTTTGAAGCCTTGGGCATCTACATTTACGCTTCAACAGAAAGCATCATGAAGAATGCCTTGAAGAAAACAGGACTTCATAAATTCGATGCTGAAAAGGTTGAGGTCGTTGAGGGTGACATTCTCAAAATCGATGAAAACGGAAATGTGTCAAGAGCGGAGTTTGAATATCTCACAGCTTCAAACCATTTCGGTTGGTACAATTCCGCTGATTATTATCCTATACACGAGGAATTGCTCCTTGCTTATTGCGGTTGCTATGGGGTAGATTCGTCTGATGTGGAACTTCTCCTTGACTACGGCTATACTCCCGATGAGGTAGAAGATATGCTTGTTGATACAGCTCTGCTCCGTGAAACGCTCAGGGCTATCAGATTTGAGGAATGCGAAAGTGTTTATGAT
>CALFMA010000409.1 GCA_937880065.1 uncultured Ruminococcus sp. | reverse complement strand
TGTTACTCCCATTGACGAATCCGCACCAAAGGGACGAATGATTTTGCCGCAGGTGCAGACCTTGCGTGATATTCTTGACTCTGACGCTATTGCAGTATTTTCAAAGCCTGAACAGCTTTCGGATACCCTTGAAAAGCTGTCAGCTCCGCCGAGAATAGTCGTTACCGATTCGCAGGTATTCGGAACGGTCAGCAAAATTGTTCCCGAAAGTATTCCCCTTACCTCATTTTCAATCCTTATGGCGAGATATAAGGGATTTTTTGAAACTGCTGTGAAAGGTGCGGCGGCAATTGACAGCCTTGATGACGGGGCAAAAATACTCATATCCGAAGGCTGCACTCACCACCGTCAATGCGGCGATATTGGCAGCGTAAAGCTTCCAAATATGCTGAAAAAGTATACGGGGAAAAATTTTGAAATCATTCTCACATCGGGCAGGGATTTCCCAGAGGATTTGACGGAATACAGCCTTGTAATCCATTGCGGCGGCTGTATGCTCAACGAAAAGGAAATGGCATACCGCAGACGATTGGCGGAAATGCAGGGTGTACCCTTTACCAATTACGGCACGGCTTTGGCGAAATTCAGCGGAATTTTAAGCCGCAGTATTGAACCTTTTGATACTATATAAGCAAGAAAGGACGCTCCACGTGGGAACGTCCTTTTTGTTATTTTGTTACTTCAACATCTTCATCACAAGAAAGGGTATTCAGTTTTTTGTTATTGCTTATATCAAGGGAAGTAAGCTGATTGTTACAGCAATTCAAGTCCTTTAAAGCTGTATTTTTGCTCACGTCAAGGGAAGTCAACTGACAATCCCAGCACTCCAGACTTTCAAGGGCGGTATTATTGCTTACATCAAGTGAACCCAGCTTATCATAACTGCATTGCAGAAATGTAAGTGCTGTATTTTCACTTATATCCAGAGAAGTCAGCTTAGTGTTATAGCAATCAAGATATTCAAGATTTTTGAAATGCTCAATTCCCGTTAAATCTTCAAGGTCACAGTCGTATAAAAGAATTTCGACAGCCTGTGAAATTTCCTTGTCGGAAAGGAATCTATTGTGGTCTTTATCAAATTTTTCAGCAACATAGTTACGGAAAATTTTATCGGGGAAATTCTTTTTGCTGATTGCCAATGATGTTACTGCGTTATATGATATATATGCACTTCCGGCAAGTACAACAACAGCAGCGGCGGCGGAAATGATTATTTTCTTTTTATTCATTTTAAAATCTCCTTTATTTTTAATGACATCTCTAAAAAATTTCAATTAACAAAATTTAACACTTACATTATACAATAAATTATATCAAAATTCAGCGATTTCATATTAAATTAACAAATTTTCGTCTTTATATCCAAATCCAATTGTAAATTTACAGCAACATATACAAAGAAATCTCACGAAAAAGTTCTTAGCCGTTAGCCATTAGCCTTTAGCTTTTTAGAGCGGTGGATTAATTTAAAATTAAGAATTAAGAATTAAGAATTGTAGACGGTGGAATTTTTTCTGCCGTCCGTTTTTTCAATGCGTAATGCGTAATTATGTGGGCGGCTGATATAACTTGTAGGGACACGGCGTGCCGTGTCCGCAATTTATGTAATATAGTGGGGGCGGATATTATCCGCCTCAGTCTGTCGAAAAAGTCAAGCGAAAGCTTGGCTTTTTTGCATAAATGT
>CALFMA010000408.1 GCA_937880065.1 uncultured Ruminococcus sp. | reverse complement strand
AAGAGCCTATAGCTAATAGCTAATGGCTAAAGGCTAATGGCTTTAATACAGCTAACGGCTTAAAAAACAATTACGAATTAAAAGGGGGCGTGAAAATGTATGACAGCAGGACAGTAATGGGACAGCTTGAAGCCAAAGGATTGGGAGAAATGGCGGCGGCACTGGAAAAGTATTACCGCAATGCCATTGGCTGTTTCACAATGGAGTGCAGGGGAGAAGTTCCCCTTGGAGTGAGCAAAATCGGAGGATTTCCCGATTTGCCGCCGAAAATCGAATACCCGAAAATGACGGGATATACGAAAAAATTGCTGAAAGGCTTTGACAAGGGCAAAACCGAGCGATATGAGGAATCGGCAATGCAGCTTGTGGCACAGATAAATCTCTATGACCTCAACGAGTCGGAAGCGGATTTGGATAAACTTCTGCCCGAAAGAGGCATACTGTACATCTTCTGGAGCGGCGAGATTTCGCCCCTTGAAAGCGATGACTGGACGGAGTATACTGTGGATAATCCCGAAAATAAGGATATTTTCAAGGTTATTTTCTGGGACGGCGATATGTCAAAGCTGAAACGTACATTGCCGCCCTGTGGATTTTATACAAAATATTTCGAGGAATGTCTGCCCGAAAGAGCCATTGAATTCGGCTGGATGGACGAGTACAACATTGAGGCAATTGACGAAATAGACGACCTTGAAGATGCATTGGAAGTTGAAAGCTATGACCTGTCCGACGGCGGCGATAAGCTTTTCGGCTATCCAAAGGGCGGAAATGCCCCTGAAATTGATGATGATACAGTAAATCTCTTTCAGTTTGATTTCAACACGGACAGTATGTGGGCGGTTTACTGGCTTATGGACAGAAACGACCTCTTGAACCGTGATTTTTCCAAGGTTACCCTTGATTTTGATATTGATTAGTTTAAAAAAGCCGTTAGCCGTTAGCTGTTAGCTTTTCGGCAATGCGTAATTATTTTAAAGAGCCTATAGCTAATAGCTAATGGCTAAAGGCTAATGGCTTTAATACAGCTAATAGCTAAAAGTAAAAATTACAGGTGAAAAATATTTATGTATGATAAATTTATCCCTTTAACAAAAAAGGAAATGGACGAACAGGGAATTGAACAGTTCGATTTCATTTACATAACAGGCGACGCCTACGTTGACCACCCCAGTTTCGGTGCGGCAATTGTTACCCGTCTTATCGAAGCTATGGGATTTACCGTGGGTATCATCTCACAGCCCGACTGGCACAGCGACAGGGATTTCAGAAAATTCGGCTGTCCGAAATATGCCTTTCTCGTAACATCGGGCAATATTGACTCTATGGTTGCCCATTACACAGCGGCAAAGAGAAAGCGTTCAGATGATGCATATACCGCAGGAGGAATGGCAGGCAAACGACCTGACAGAGCCGTTATTGTCTATTGTCAGAAACTCCGTGAATACTTCGGAGATGTGGCAATTGCCATTGGCGGTCTTGAAGCCTCTCTCCGCCGTTTCGCCCACTACGACTACTGGGACGACGCTGTTCGCCCCTCGGTGCTGGCTGACAGCGGTGCTGATTTGCTTATGTATGGCATGGGCGAACATCAGATACAGGAGCTTTGCCCTCGCCTTGCCAATGGTGAAAATATACGTGAAATCCACGATATACGTGGAACCTGCTATATGACGGAGCCTGTGAATACTCCTCTCGGTGCGGCACAATGCCCCTCATTCGAGCAGGTGCGTGACAATAAAAAGGAGTACGCAAAGGCTACGAAAATACAGTATGACTGGCAGGACGAAGTCTACGGCAAGACGGTAATTCAGCGTCACGGCAATATGATGCTTGTGCAGAATCCACCTGCGAAAACCCTTACCACAGAGGAACTGGACTACATCTACAGCCTGCCCTATACACGGCGGTATCACCCATCTTATGAGGCTTTGGGCGGCGTTCCGGGAATTGAGGAAGTGCGGTTCTCCATAACTCACAACCGTGGCTGTTTCGGCTATTGCAACTTCTGTTCAATTGCACTTCATCAAGGACGTAAAATCACCGTGAGAAGCGAAAAATCAGTTCTTGAAGAAGCTGAAAGAATAACGAAAATGCCCGATTTCAAGGGATATATTCACGATGTAGGCGGACCAACTGCGAATTTCCGCCATACTTCCTGCGAAAAGCAGATTGAGAAGGGGCTTTGCATGGGTAAAAAATGCCTTGCTCCAACTCCATGCCCTGCCCTCAAAGCTGACCACAGCGAATATCTGGCTATGCTCCGTAAAATCAGAGCAATCAAGGGCATCAAGAGAGTTTTTATACGCTCGGGAATACGTTACGACTATCTTATGGAAGATAAGAACGATGAATTTATCCGTGAACTGATAAAACATCACGTCAGCGGACAGCTTAAAGTTGCCCCTGAGCATTGTTCTGCGGTAGTTCTTGACAAAATGGGCAAGCCTCATATTGAAGCGTACAAGGCATTTCAGAAGCGATTTTACGAGATTACAAAGGGTATAGGCAAGGAGCAGTATCTTGTGCCGTATCTTATGTCATCTCACCCCGGAAGTACGTTGAATGAAGCCATAGACCTTGCACTTTTCCTCCGTGACAATAAAATCCGTCCCGAACAGGTGCAGGATTTCTACCCGACTCCGGGAACAATTTCAACTTGTATGTTCTACACGGAACTTGACCCATACACAATGGAAAAGGTTTATGTCCCGAAAACCGCCAAGGAAAAGGCAATGCAGAGGGCGTTATTACAGTATTTCCGCCCGCAGAACAGGGAAATCGTCCTTGAAGCATTAAAGGCGGCAGGGCGGTATGACCTCATAGGCACATCACCAAATTGCCTTGTTGAGGATAACAAAAAAAGCAGTAATGGAAAAGGCGGTGGAAAATCTTGGCAAGACGGAAAAAATCAGAAAAGACACATTTCAGAACGTCAACCGCAAGGTACAAACCGCAGAAATACCGCAAAAGGGAAACCACAGCCAACAGGGCGAAAACCGAAGAAAAAACGGATTTAGGCGGAGTTACAACGGTAATTATCAGCCTTGCGGTGCTGATTGCCCTTATCGTATGGAACAGCGTCAGAGGTACAGTTTATACCCCTGCCGATGATAAATTGCGTGTTCATTTTGTTGATGTAGGTCAAGGTGACTGTATATTAATAGGTCAAAACAATGAATATGTTTTAATAGATGCTGGAAATAACGAAGATGGAGAATTACTAGTAGATTATTTTAAACAATTAGGAATTGAAAAATTTAAATATGTAATAGGAACACATGCTCATGAAGATCATATTGGTGGAATTGATAATATTATAAATAATTTTGAATTAGAACATTTTTATATGCCAGATGTAATAACAACAACAAAAACATTTGAAGATGTATTAGATGCGCTACTTGCAAAGAAAAAAGCATTTGAAGCACCTAATATTGGTGATACATTTAAATTAAATGATGCATCATTTGAAGTATTATATTTAGGTAAAGATAAATCTGATTTAAATAACACTTCAATAGTATTAAAATTAACTTATAAAAACACAACATATTTATTTATGGGAGATGCTACAAGTAAAGTTGAAAAAATACTATTAGATAACGAAGTGAATTTAAAAAGTGATGTATTGAAGGTA
>CALFMA010000407.1 GCA_937880065.1 uncultured Ruminococcus sp. | reverse complement strand
TCGTCGTCCGCCTTGACATACAGCTATTATTGCGAATTATTCAGCTCCAGCACCATAAACACATCTGAACGGATGCTGTCGTTGTATTTTTCAGTATCCACAAATCCCGACTTTTTATACAATGCAATTGCCCGTGTGCTTGTTGAAAGGGAATCAAGATACATTTTCGCATATCCCAGCTTTTTTGCAAGGGAAACGGCGGTATTCAGCAGCTTTCTGCCATATCCTCTGCCGTGATATTCCTGCAATAAATAGAGGGATTTCAGCTCACAATCCTTTTCGCTAAGGTGATGAACTGCCACCGCACCGATGATTTTTTCGCCGTGGAGCATACAATAAAATCCCTTGAAATTATGCTGAATATCCTTGTAATAGCTATGCCGTCCGTCAATATCCAATGCTCTGCCCGATTGAGGAAGGCATTTTTCAAGGAATTCAATTAATTGAGTATAATATTTATCTTCATAAGGGACTATTTCTGTATTGAGGTCACACACCATAATATACTCCTCATCGTTTTCGTCGATTATGTAAAAGCCCATATTTTTATACATTTTCACAGCATAATTAGCTTTCTGAACCGCAAGAGAAGTTCTCTCGTAACCACGGCTTTTCAGTTCCGCAAGCATAGTTTTCATTAATGCCGTGCCTATTCCGAAATTGCGGTATTCCTTGAAAAGAGATATTGCAAAAGAGGGTACGCCCTCCGCAATATGCCCATAGTCCGCCATATCACGCACCCAGACAGCACCCACGACTTTTCCCTCAGTTTCCGCTACAAAGCATATATCGTCCTTTTCCTTGCCGAAATTCTTGATATACACCTGCAATTCAGGCTGATTTATAATTGACTTTGGCGGAGGTGCTGTTCCCTCAGGAATGAAAATCGCTTCATAAATGAAATCGTCTAATAATTTGTATTCTTCCTCTTTGATTTTTCGTATGGTGTAGTTCATATGTATCGCCTTTCATGCTTTTTTTATAATTATATCATAGAATTTGGTGCAATGCGATATTATGCAGGGCAGACCCAGACCCTACGCATGAAAAAATCCCCTTTTTCAAGTTGTGAGTCTTGTAACCGGATTGTAACCATTTAAAGAGACATAACATAATCAAGGTGTTTAGCAGGGTCAAGTGAAATTATGAACATCTTCTTGCGTATAGATAGATTGGGTTTGTAAAAAGGTACATGTTTGAGCATAGAAAGGCACCATTTACGTATAATATTCATGTTGGCAGCAGCGGTTTTATCCAAAGTATGATCAGCATCTTCCCTAAATGTTACATCAAGCTGCCAATGCATAGATTCTACTGACCAATGTCCTCTTACAGCTTTTGAAAATTCGTCTATATTACACGGCAGACTGATATATAATACCTTTTTTCTGTCACACCATTAAATTTTCTGACAACCATACCGATACTTTTTATACCTTTCCATTTTTCTTTTCCATTTAACCAGCTTATTGAAGTTGTCTGGTAATATTCTCTAACTTCCGCCATACCATGATTTTTATCAATTGTTTTTAAATAATTGCCTTTTTTTATAATTTTCTCAATATGCTTTTCATCATTGAGATACAACGAAACATCTTCATACAGGCTTTTCTGATTTTCTTTTACTGCTAATACATAATGACAGCGTTTTTCTCTGATTTTTTCTGCAATTGCTGTTTGCGTTCCCATTGCATCAATTGTAATTATGCTGCCCTTGATATTCAAAACGTCCAGAAGCTGCGGTATCGCTGTTATCTCATTACTCTTCTCATCTACTATTTTTTGTCCGAGACTATATCCTCCGTCTTTACACCATGCTGTTACTATATGATTTGGTTTTCTATCTTTTTGACTGTTTCCACGCATAGTTTTCCCGTCAATGCATACGATTTTTCGCAGATTTATTCCTTCTCCTTTCTCAAACGATTCTATCCATTTGTTATATGCTTGCTGAAAATATTCTGTTGATATCATTCCCATTACCCTCTGCATCGTATCATGTGACGGTACACCATTTTCATATGGCAGATATTGTCTAAGATATTCCAGATGATATTCCTGATGATGTAGTACCTTTTAATTAAATGAAAGCGTGGTGCTGATGAAAGTTGTAAATATAAAAGCTGATGAAGTTTTTAAGATGTTAGCACATGGAAATGAAGTTTATGCAACTAATCCAAAAGATGATATTTTAGTCAATCTTTTCTATGAAACTGTCAATGAGGTTCACGATTATATTACTAACAGTATATATGCGTTTTTTATTATTGAAAGTGAGGATTAAACAATGGCAATTGATTTTGATAAATGGAATGAACAGTTTGGTGGTGAAGAAGCAGTGAAAGCACTGCATGATGCAGAACAGAATAGTGGTGGTGATTTTACAGAACTGCCTGATGGTGAATACCTGTGCAAGCTTGAAAAGCTTGAACTTGGTGAATCAAAGAAAGGTCAGCCAATGATCAAAGGTATGTTCCGGATCACTGAAGGTGAACACAAGAAGCAGTGCCTGTTCTATAATCAGGTATTCTGCAGAAATGCTGCAGGCAGTGCTTTTTCCATCAAGAAGGGTTTAGACTTCCTGCGCAGCCTGCAGATCTTTGATGATGCAGAAGTTGATTTTGATGGTGATTATGCCAAGTTTAATGATCTTCTGCTTGATATGGCTGAAGAAGCTGAATCTGCCGGTTTGAAGTTTGGTATCTTTAAATGCAAAGATGGTGAATACACAAGGCTTGAAGTAGTTGAATGGTATGACTAAAAACAAAACTGAACAGCCTGCTGAAACAATGCAGGCTGTTCTGCAGTGCAGGTGGTGCGGATCTGAAAATGTATGTATTTGGGATTCCAGAAAACTGCATGGATCACAGGTCAGGCGCAGGAAATGCAAAGACTGCAACATGCGGTGGACTACAATTGAAGTTGATTATTATGAATGGCTGCATGAGATAGAAAGCAGGTGATTGATTGCTTAATTTTTATGACTTTGAAGTGTTCAAACATGATTGGCTTGTGGTGATCATCAATCCAATTGAAAAAACCACCATGAAGATTGCCAATGATAAACTAAAGCTTGCCAAATATCACAAGCAGCATAAAGATCAGATCTGGATTGGATATAACAGCCGGAACTATGATCAGTATATCTTGAAAT
>CALFMA010000406.1 GCA_937880065.1 uncultured Ruminococcus sp. | reverse complement strand
AAAGCTGGATAAGAGAGCATTACCGGAGATTGAAGCAAAGGCAACTAAGGAATATGTCGCACCAAGAAATAATGAAGAAAAAGCAGTATGTGAGGCATTTGAGGAAATACTTAACAGAAAAAATATAGGCATAAATGATAGTTTCTTTGAACTTGGAGGTGATTCAATAAAGGCAATAAGAATAATTTCCAAGTTGCGAAATGCAGGATATACAGTAACAGTAAAAGAAATAATGAATGGCAAAACAGTAGAGAAGATATCCAAGCATATTATAAAGGCAGAGAATTTACGCAGGTATGAACAAGGTGAAATAAGTGGAAAAATCGAAAATACACCGATCATAGAAGAATTCAGAAGAAATAATTATAAGAAGCCGGAACACTATAATCAGGCAACAATACTGAATATGACAGGAAAGAAAAATAAAGACATAAAGAAGGCAGTAGAAGAACTTGTAAAGCATCATGATATACTGAGATCGGTATATAGAGAAGGACAATTAGAAATATTGCCGATAAGAGAGAGCAAGTTATATGATTTTTATGAATATGATTATGCAAATGAAGCAGATCAGTACAAAGCAATAGAAGAAAAAAGTACGGAAATACAAGCAAGTATAGATCTTGAAAAAGGACCGCTGGTAAAAGCAGCAGTATACGATTTAGGAAATAAGAAGATAATGATGTTATGTATACATCATCTGGTAGTAGATGGAGTATCATGGCACATATTGGCAGAAGATCTGGAAAAAGCAGTAGAGCAGATTTCCCGAGGAGAAAGAGCAGAATTTCCGAAGAAGACAGCATCATTCCTTGAATGGAGTAAGGGATTGAAGGAGTATGGAAAGAAGCTGAGTGAATGGGAGAGAAGATACTGGAGAGAAACAGGAGAAAGAATAGAGGAAGGAAACATACAAATAGCAGAACCTGAACAAGAAAATTACAGTTTGAATGGAGAAATAATTGAATTCAGCCAAGAAACGACAAGATATTTACTTGAAAAGAGCGGAAATATAAGTGGAGCAAGAATAGAAGAAATAATGTTAAGCAGTCTTGCGAAGGCAGTAAGAGAGATAACAGGACAGAAGTATGTATCGGTACAACTTGAAGGACACGGACGAGAAAGAATAAGTGACATAGAAATAGACAGAACTATAGGTTGGTTTACAAATGTGTATCCAGTAGTGTTGGAAACAAGCGAAGATATATATGAAAATATAGTAAATGCAAAAGAAACATTAAGAAAAGCAGGAAGATGCAAACTTGGATACAATTTTGTAAAGGGAAGTGAAGCAGCACCGGATATTGTATTTAACTATCTTGGAGAGTTTTCAAGCCAAGAAAACATTGAAGGCGAATACTCATGCGGAGATTCTATAGCACTTGAAAACAGGACAGTAAAGGAATTGGCTATAAACGGACAAATATACAATGGAATACTGTGTTTCACTATTACAGGATGCGGAGATAAATTCACAAAGGAATTATTGGAAGAATTAGCTGACAAATTCAAAATAAATATTGAAAAAGAAGCTGAATATTGTGCATTGAATCTTATTGATAAGAAGACAGCTACAGATTATGAAATTTACGACATGACAAATAAGGAATTCAGTAAATTGAATAATTTGCTTGAAGATGAAGTTTACAAGATATATTCACTTACTCCATTACAGGAAGGTATGCTTTTCCACAATCTTGAAAATGAAACATCATCAAGTTATTTAGTACAAGATGTTTTTACAATGAAGAATGGTATTGATGTTAATATACTTGATGATTGCTTGAGTTTGCTTTCGAGAAAATATGATGTTTTGAAAACAGCGTTTATTTATAATGAAATCGCTGAACCCAAACAAGTTGTATATGCAAATAGAAAACCGGAGCTTATAGTAAAAGAACTTAATGATGAGAATGAGTTTGTGGAGTGTGAAAAATCTGATTTACAGAGAGGTTTCAGACTTGATAAAGATACAATGCTCAGAGTTACTGTTATTAAATGTGGGGAAAAGTGTGAACTTATCTGGACAATACATCACATAATAATTGACGGTTGGTGTTCAGGTTTATTATTCAGTAAGTTGATGGATTATTACTTCAGATTAGCATCAGGAATAGTATCAGTAACTGATCTTGAAAATGAAATAGATAGTGAAAAACAAAACGAAGGCGAATATAGTGATTATATAAGCTGGATAGAAAAACAGGGAACGGAAAAAGCTAAAAACTATTGGAGCGAACTGCTCAGCGGATATGAAAACATTGCCGAGATTGATTCGTTAGAAACACCTGAAAAGTCAAATGATCAGGTAATGAATGTAAGGGTAATGCTGGATGATGAAGTAACTGGAAAGCTTTTGGAAATAACCGAAGAAAACCAGAGTACTATTAATACATTAGTTGAGACAGCTTGTGGAATTCTGCTTCAGAAATATACAGGAACAGAAGATGCAGTATTCGGAAAGGTAGTATCAGGACGTAACGCACCTATTGAAGGTATTGATAATATGGTTGGATTGTTTATCAATACTATTCCTGTTAGAGTAACTGTTAATAGTGAAACAACAATTTCTGATCTTATAAAAATGCAGCAGAAGCAGGGAATAGATAGCACAGAATATGATTTCTGTTCACTTGCTGAAATACAAAAAATGACTGAACAGGGACAAAATCTTATAAAATTCTTATATGCTTTTGAAAATTATTCATCAGGTAAGGTATATGATGAAACGATTGATGAAAGTACAGAAGAAGCGGAATTTGAGATTAAAAAATCACGACAGTCTACCAATTACGATATTTCATTGAGTGCATTTATTCAAAACAATCAGCTTGTTTTAGATATCTTATATTATGTTAATAAGTATACATCAAATGAAATAAGCATACTCATTCAGCGTTTTGAAAATATTCTTAAAGCTATTGCAAATAATCCCAATGACAAAGTATGCAATATTGATATGACAACAACTGAAGAACGTTCACAGATTCTCAACGACTTCAACGCAACAGAGACAGAATATCCAAGAGATAAGACAGTAGTTGAACTGTTTGAAGAACAAGTACAGAAAACACCTGATAATATTGCTCTCGTATTTGTGGATGAAAAACTTACCTATGCAGAGTTAAATGCAAGAGCAAACAGCCTTGCACATAAGCTGAGAGATATGGGAGTAAAGCCGGATGATTTCGTAGCGATTATTGCAGACAGAAGTCTTGAAATGATAGAAGGAATCTACGGAATAATAAAAGCAGGCGGAGCATATGTACCGATAGATCCTACATATCCTGAGGATAGAATCAATTTCATGCTTGAGGATTGTCAGCCAAAGGCAGTACTTAAATATACGACAGAGAATATAACAATAACCTCCAAAATACCGGTAATAGACCTCAGTAATAGTGCGGTCTGGGAAGGTGTACCTGAAAATCCGGAACATGTAAATACGCCAAATGACCTTATCTACTGTATTTATACATCGGGTACAACAGGAAAGCCAAAGGGAGTAATGCTTCAAAATTCATCAGTAGTAAACTATTGCAGCAGACAGGAAAAAACAGTAATGGATTATGCTTATAATAATAATTTAAGCACAATCATAAATGTAACAAACATGGTATTTGATATATTTGTTACAGAAACACATCTTGCACTTATAAACGGATTCAATATTATACTTGCAAATACAGATGAGCAGACAATACCCGAAAAGCTTAATGAAATACTCTTAAAGCATGAGCCTGAAATAATGCAGACAACGCCGAGCAGAATAAAACTACTGTTGTCAGGAGATACAGATTTAAGCGGATTAAAGAAGCTTAAATATATCATGCTCGGAGGAGAAAAGGTTGAGAGAAATCTGATCAAATCTCTGAGAAAGTATACAGATGCAGTAATTGAAGATGTTTATGGACCGACAGAAACGACGGTATGGTCAAGCTGTGGTATAATTGATGACGGTGATGGACAGATAACAATCGGAAAACCAATTTCCAATACACAGATTTATATGGTAAACGGAAATAACCTTTGCGGAATCGGAGTACCCGGCGAGCTGTGTATAGCCGGAGAAGGACTGGCAAGAGGCTATCTGAACAGACCCGAGCTTACAGCAGAAAAGTTTGTAAAGAATCCATTTGGAGAAGGAAGAATGTACAAGACAGGAGACCTTGCAAAATGGCTTTCTGACGGAAATATTGAGTATCTTGGACGAA